>JBAWYW010000006.1:0-22358 GCA_037143395.1 Actinomycetes bacterium
TGCAATTTTGACCGGAGATTTTCTCTTCGCTAAGTCCTCAGATTTATTAGCCGACCTTGGACCGGAAGCAGTGCGTTTACAGGCCCGTACATTCGAGCGCTTAGTAATTGGTCAGATCATGGAAACTCAAGGGCCAAATACAGGACAAGATCCACTAGAGCATTACTTAAAAGTTGTTGCCGATAAAACAGGATCTCTTATTGCTGCCTCTGCCAGATATGGTGGAATGATTTCTGGGGCACCAGCAGAAATCACAGATACAGTGACAAAATTTGGCGAAAAGATTGGTGTTGCATTTCAGTTAGCTGATGATGTTATTGATATTGCCAGTGAATCAAATCAATCAGGTAAAACTCCGGGCACAGATCTACGTGAAGGCGTCCCAACACTTGTAACTCTTAATGTTATTAAGTCAACAGATTCTGCAGATCGTGAATTAAAGCAGCTTCTGTCAGGACCTATCGCAGATGAGGCAACTGTGCAGCAAGTCTTAAGTTCATTGCGTAATCATAAAGCACTGAGCGATTCTCGTGAACAGCTCTTTCAGATTGCCAAAGAAGCTCGAACCGCTCTTGGTCCACTACCTGTGTGTGATGCCACAGGTGCCTTAATCTCACTGTGTGACGCGGTTATCGACCGCTCTGCTTGATCGGGTCACCATTTATTAAAGTCTTGACTAAAGGAAAAAGTAACTTCTAAGTTGTGGGTATTTCCAATTAGTCGACCAATTCGAATCGCATCAGGTGGGGCATTGAGCGGCTCAACGCAGAAAACTGCTTTATCTTTTGTGTAAATGGTCCACCAATCAACATTTGACTCAATCTCAAGGGAAGCGATTCCGGGCCAAGTGATTTTTGGCATGCTATTGAGCTTTGTGAATGTGTCATCCCAGGGGCCTTCACTTGTTGGGACTAATTCTCCGCTGGGTATTCCATCGGCTGAGAGCTCCAACATGTTGTTGGCACTAAAGTTAAGTGCTGCTCTTTGGCTTGATTCAATCGTCCATGGAAACCAAGTGTGCAATCCCAGCCAAGCAGGTAGTTCGCATGTGTTCGGCACGTATTGCAATTTGTAGTACAAGGTATCTTCAGTCACTTTGATTTCCTGAATTGCTCCTGCTCCAGCAAAATCTCCTTCAAATTCACAGCTAGAAATTCCTTCACCCTCATCTTGCCAAACTACTGAGTGACCAAGTCCATGGATTGCATGAGGGGGCATCAAATCGGTTGGCAATTTAATCTTGCTTGATGGGCCGAGAAATTCTCCCTTGTTAATTCTTCCTGCCCACGGGACCATTGGATACCAGCCCCAATGAAGGATTTTTTGATTATTTGGAATAACAAATTCGTGACCATGGAATTTTAAAGAGGCTATTCGCCCACCATTTTTCAAATCAACAATAACATTGAGATTATTCGAGCTTATAAGTTGCATTAATTGGATTACTTTTCGAAATATAAGTAAAGCATTTTATGCAGTTTCAATAATGACATATGGCATACCAGGTTGAACTTCTTCATCAATTTTTACCAAAAATTCAACAATTTTGCCGGCAACAGGAGACTCGACGTCTACAGTGGCCTTGTCCGTTTCTATGGAAACAAGTATTTCTCCAGCGTTAATTTGCTGGCCAGGTTCGCACTTTAGTTCGACGATAAATACCGAGTTAACGTTTTCACCCAACCTTGGCATTTTTACTTTGGTGATCATGGATTCTTTCCTTTTCTGCTCTATTGGTTGATGATTTTCTTTTGTTTTAAGTCTTGAATTGCAGCACCACTCATCTTTAACAATTCCTCTAAAACTTCTTCAGTATTAGCACCTAGAAGAGGTGCAGGTTGTGCTCCTAAATTAGGTACATTTGTAAAGCGAATAGGGGAGGCAATATTTGGAAGCTCTCCGATACCTTGCTGTTCGCTAAGGTTGAAAATTGGATTACTCTCGGACGCACGGTGGTCATTATTTAGGAGCTCTTGAAAAGTTTGATATTTTGACCAGCTAACATTAAAACTAGAAAACACATTACTTAACTCTGATAGCGACTTTTCCTTAATGATGGATGCGATTAAATCCGAGATTTCTCGTCTCATTTCAAATCGGTCCGCTTCGAGATTAAAGTTGACTTTGAACTGGCTCTCTAATTTCGATAGGGAATCGTGAATCTGAAGAGCATCCTTTAATGAACTCCATTGCCTCGGAGTGAGTCCGACTATCATGATTTGAACGTTATCTTTTGTCAGGAAGTTCGAGCCAAAGGCGCCGTAGAGAAAATTACCGTCGGCAGAAACTTTCTCACTACCTAAATAGGCTTGAGAGAGTCGCCCAAGTGCGCCAACAACTGAAAGTGCAACATCTGAAAGGGCAATTTGGATAAACTCTCCTTCGCCTGATTCTCTGCGCTTTCTTTCAGCAACAAGAATTGCTATTGCAACCATATTTCCTAGAATTAGGTCCCAAGTCGGTAAGACTGCGTTTACGGGAATATTCGTCCCTGCGGGGCCTGTTATTAACGGATAGCCGAATGAGGGATGAACCGTATAGTCAACTTCACTTGATCCGTCATAGTTTCCAGTAAGAGAGACCATGATTAAATCAGGTCTTTTTTCTCTAAGGGCTTTATAGCTGAGTTCATCCTTCATAGGTAAATTAGTAAGAAAAATACCGCCATCCCGACCTGGCGCTGTAATCAGGTCAGAAATGACTTCTCTGCCAGCTGCTGACTTCATGTCAATCTCAATTGACCGCTTTCCTCTATTTAATCCAATCCAAAAAAGACTTTGATTATCTTCTGTTACGGGCCAACGGTGAAAGTCTAAGCCTCCATTTATTTGGTCAAACCTAATTACATCAGCGCCTAGTTGTGCCAGAGTTAATCCACCTAGTGGAGCAGCCACAAATGCTGAACCTTCGATAATTCTCAACCCACTTAGCGGGGCAAGACTTGTCGTCATTTTTAATTCAGCCGACTTTCAATTGGTCCGGAAATTGGAGTAGGAAAATAGTTTTGACCAATTCCCGAACTCTTCTTTGGAATCATTACACTTCTATTCCAAGTGACAATCTCAATTCCATCTTGATTTAATCCGCGGGTAAACATCGAAATGATGCCCATCTCTGGTTTTGAAGATGATTCACGGACACCAGTACAAATGCTCTCAGCATATAAAGTATCCCCGACATATACAGGATGTGTAAGCTTAATATCTGTCCATCCCAGATTTGCGACTGCATTTTGACTCATATCGATAACAGATATTCCTAAGATCATTGCAACTGTTAAGCCTGAATTAACAATTATTTTTCCATTTGAAACAGGATTAGAGTTAGCTAAATGAGCATTGAAATGATTCTGATTGGTATTACACGTTAATTGTGTAAACCAAGTGCAGTCAGTCTCACTAATAGTCCTACCAAATGGATGTTCAAAAGTGTCACCAACAATAAAATCTTCATAGAAACGCCCAAGCACTGCTTTATGATTAGCCATTTTTCTCTCCTTCTATTGATGGTTTTAGTCCGCCAGCGATTCCCTTTTGGTAAATCCCTTCTGCCATCTTTCGTGAAGCTTCGTCAATCATCTTGCCGTCGAAAAGGAAGGCCCCACTTTGCTCTTTTGAATTAGTCTCTTCAATAAAGTGATTCATAACTTTTGCAGCCAGATCGAAAGACTTTTGGCTCGGAGTGAACGCCACATTTACCGTTTCAATTTGTCCTGGATGGATGACCCACTTTCCATCGTAGCCGAGAGACGCTGAAAGATTAGATCGATTTTTTAGTCCTTCGGTATTGGAAATGTCCGAGTATGGCCCATCAATTGCAAGGAGCCCATTAGCCCTTGCTGCAACTAAAATCGAAAATAAGACGTAGTGGTAGGCATCAGTACCTGGATAATTAATTGGGTTCTCCCCAATATTGATAACTTGCATTCCAAGGCTTGCAGCAAAATCCCCAGGACCAAATATGAGGGAAGTAATCCGCTTAGATGCTCCTGCGATGCTTGTGATATTTGAAAGCCCTAGTGCTGATTCAATTTGAATTTGGATCTTGATTGATCCAATAGTTAAGTTTGCAGATTGCTCTAAATCAGTCAATCTCTTGTCTAAGTCAAAAACTTGGTCTGCAGTTTCGACCTTAGGAATAATCAATGAGTTAAGACTTTTTCCAGCTTGTAGAACTATGGCTGAAACATCCTCAATACCTACACTCGTAATCTGTTCATTGACTCGCACAGCAATTTGTGGAGTTTTGAAATTACCCTCCAATAAAGCGCCTATGACTTTACTGCGGGCAAGTGATTTTTCAGTTTGAGAGACAGAGTCCTCAAGATCTAGAAATATCTCATCAACATCAATAGTCCGAGCTTTGGTGATCATTTTGTCACTAGAACCGGGTACTGCAAGCACTGCTCTTTTTAGGTTTACATCACTTCTTGGCATTTAACTCGTCAACAATCTCTTCTGTGTGTTCCCCAAGTTTAGGACCTACAGAATTAATCTTCCCCGGTGTTTTAGACATTCGAGCTACTAAATTTTGCATTAAAATCCCATCAACTCGAGTGAAACTTTCGCGCTCGATGAAATGAGGATCCTCAATAACCTGTTGCATGCTATATACCGGAGCGATTGCAGCATCGGCAGCATCAATGATGCTAATTACTTCTGCTGAGGGTCTTGAACTAATCCAATTCCGCGTCAATTCTTCTAGAGCTTCTCTATTTTCAAATCTCGATTGGAAGGTCATGAATCTAGGATCCCCACCTCCACCTACAGTTTCAATCAATCTGCGTGCAACTGACTCTGCCGATGCTGAAAGCGCCACCCATACCCCGTCAGAACATTGATAAGTACCTCGGGGAATTGAGTAAGGAATGCTTGAACCTAACCTTGGCTGTAAGTAACCCATCGAATCCCAAGCCGCTGGTAAGGGGCCCATGATTTGGAGCACTGAGTTAACTAAATCGATTTCAACAACCTGTCCTTGCCCTGTTTGTTTAGCATGAAAGATAGCCATCATCGCAGAGAAGGAACCCACGAGCGCAGTTACTTCATCGGTAAGGGCAATAGGTGGCAGTAAAGGCCCACCATCAGGTTCGCCCAATAAACCTGAAAGACCAGATAAAGCTTCGGCAATTGTTGCAAAACCAGGCTTTTGCGCATACGGCCCTGACTGTCCAAATCCTGAAACCCGCAATACAACTAACTTAGGGTTCCTTTTAATCAACTCAGCTGGATCTAGTCCAAGTTGCTCAATTTTTCCCGGACGCATATTTTCAATCAGCAAGTCTGCCGAGTCAATTAATTCTTTTAGCACCGCTAAATCCGAAGTTTGCTTTAAATCAAGAACGAGCGAACGCTTTCCGCGATTTACAAGCTTCCACCACAAAGAGTCGGATTCACCAGGTTGGGTCCAACCCATGGATCTTGTTGAATCTCCAGAGGGCCTTTCAACTTTTATAACATCTGCACCGTAGTCGGCAAAATATTTTGCTACGCCTGGGCCAGCGACCACTGTAGCCAAGTCAATTACCTTTAAACCGACAAGAGGTCCTTGGTGCTTCACATTGCTCATCAATCGGCCACTTTCAATGGCAGCATCACAGAGCGCTCAAAAGTACACACTACCTTTCCGTGTTGATTTGTACCCTTAGTTTTTACCGTCAAAATCCCCTGAGTAGGTTTGCTCTTAGATACACGCTTATCAAGAATTTCGGTACTTGCATAAATGGTGTCTCCGTGGAATACGGGAAGTAAGTGCTGCAACTCCTTAACACCCAAACTCGCGATTGCCTTTCCAGAAATGTCATTTACAGACATGCCAGTCAATAACGCATAAATATACGTTCCAACAACAAGGTTCTTACCATCAACCATCTCTGTCTTTGCATAATTACTGTCAATATGCAATGGGCTTCCAGCCATGGTTAGTAAACAATAAAGATGATCTTCAGATTCGGTAATGGTTTTACCAGGCCAATGCTTATAGATATCACCAATTTCAAACTCATCAAAAAAGCGACCATAGCGAGTTGACCGCGCATCGAATTCACGAGTCATATTCAGTCCTTATCGCTGGCAAGTTGAGTAGGGCCACACGATACAGCAAGCTTAGAATTTTAGTCAATCGGTTGACTAATTGGATTTAGGTGCATTATATTCATTATATGTCTGAGTCAAAGGTCACTGATTTAAGTGTAGCTACGGTTGAAGCCGAGCTACCGGCTCCGGTGGTCTTTGGAGATTGGATTATGCGCACCCGTGAATTTGTAGTTGTAAGAATCACTTTGGACTCAAGCGTAGAGGGCTGGGCCTTCACACTCAGCCGAGACGGTGCTGTTGCTGAGCATATTCGAAAAACTCTACGCAATATTTATGTGGGGACATTAACCAAAGATGCTGAATCAACTTTTAGGGTGGCGCAACGAAGAAGTCTTGCCTCTCATTCTGCGGGTGTAGGACTTCGAGCCCTCTCATTAGCTGACTTAGCGCTGTGGGATGCCCGATCAAAAGAAGCTGGACAGTCAATTTCTAAATTTCTCAAGGGCAGTAGATCTCCAATGCCAGCAACAGCGATCATTGGGTATCCACCAGCCACTATGGGCCCTGTGGAAGTTTTTGACCAAGTGAAAGATCTTTATTCACAAGGCTGGCGCAGATTTAAAGCACCTGTAGGCATCAACAATCAAGCAACAGCTGAAAGATTAAAAGCTGCTAGAAAAGCTGCACCAGATGCGTGGATTGGTTGTGATGCCGCCTGGATATTTAATGACGTAGCAGGGGCAATGGAGCTTTTGAATATGTTGGATGAGGTAGACCTAGGTTGGTTTGAAGATATTTTCCCTCCAGGAAATGCACAGGTGGTTGCTGACCTTAGGTCGAGTACAAAAATTCCGATCGCAATGGGAGATGAGCAAGGTGGGATTTACTACCCTGAGGCTTTGATTGCAAAGTCGGCCGTAGATGTCATACGAATTGACTTAACCTGTATGGGTGGAATTACTGGGGGTAGGAGAATAGTTGACGAGTGTTTAAAAGCAGGAGTTAGTTTTGCAGCCCACATGTTTGCCCATGTCCATAGTCAAGTTTTCGGAGCGTGGGGATTTACAGATGTTCCTATCGAGTGGGGAGTTCCTTGGACTGGGGTTGATCCTTATGCAGATAGTTTAGAACAACCAAAAATTAGAGTTGATGGGCTGATGGAGCCCTTGAGTGAAAAACCTGGATTTGGAGATCTCGTTAATTTTGAATGGGTAAAAACTCAAAAATGTGTGGACCCAGATAAAATCTTATTTAGGGCTTAACGTACCAATTATTTCTAGGAGGTTGGAAATATGAAGCTTGCATGCGGAGATCATAGTTTTCCAATGCTTAACCATGAGGCCACAATTGATTTGATAGCGGGGATGGGCTTCGAGGGCTTTGATTTAGCCCTCATGGGCAACCGCTCACATATTCGTCCAGAGCATATCCGAAGTGATATTGCTTCAGCTGCGCAAACTATTGGAAAATCCATTCGCCGCCGAGGCTTAGAGATAAGTGATGTCTTTTGTATTCCTTGGACAACTTTTGAAGTTCTTGCGCCTAATCATCCTGATCAAGAAGAGCGCATAGCTTCCCGGAAATTATTTGATGATCTTCTTGATTTCACTCTACGCATTAAAGGTCCCGGGATAACAATGGTTCCTGGCATCGACTTCCCAACTCTTGGTCATGATGCTTCATTAGAGCTAGCAGGACAAGAGTTGCAGTGGAGAGCAGCTAAGGCCACTGCAGAGGGTTTGCGCTTTAGTGTTGAGTGCCATATGGGATCAGTTGCGGCATCACCTGATGATGTTCTCAAACTACTTGAGTACGCACCTGATCTTAAATTAACTCTTGATTACACTCACTTTATTGCCCCTGGGTATAAGCAAACAGATATTGATCAGCTTGCACCTTATGCAGGCCATGTCCAAGTCCGTGGTGGCCGGGTTGATGCTGGCCAGTGTTCAATGAAAGAAAACACTATCGATTACGAATCTGTTGTCTCAGTATTAGCTGATAACAAGTACCAAGACTTTCTTGCAGTTGAATATGTTTGGATTGATTGGGGCGGTATGAATCGTTGCGATAATGTTTCCGAGACGATTCTCATGAGGGATCGCTTGCTTACCAGTTTGGCAGGAGAGAAATGGGTTTATCCAGAGTCAACTACCTAGGTTTAAATCCAGCCGCGCTAGTGCAAGGACCTATCGGCATCACCCATAGTCCATGAGGTGAACTCACCAATTAAGTTTGGTCCAGTTGGGGCACAAAGATATGGTCCAGCTCTCCAATTCAAATTCTGATCGATCGGCGCTACACGGACCATTCTAAAATCTCCGTCAGACTTTGCTCTTACGGTAATCGCATTTCCTTCACGACTTGCACGAATCGTTACCACTTTGCCGAACCATTCCGGCACGGGGGCCGTTGACCAATCAGAGTTATTTATCGTAACAACTGCGCCAAGCTGTGGAACTCTATCTGATTGTTCAACTGCTGCCTTTATCCAATTGAAATCATTTGCGTAGAGAAAAATTCCGCACTGATCAAAATTCTGTATGTAGTTCAAACGGAAGGTAACCTCCATGGCGGTGCCTTCTTCAAACTCCCGCAATAAGGCATGACCATCATTGTGAACAAAGTTATATGAAGTATTTCGCCACCAATCACTGCCTTCGGCTGCTTTGGCAAGGAGATTACCGTCTTGGATTTCTACAGAGAGTGGTTCACGAGTCCAAGTGCCAGAATTCCATCGGAGCGCATCTTTGTTCATATATTCACTCTTAAACTGTGTTCGCTACTTCACTACCAATTAAAAGTCTTTCAGCTTGTCTTTTTGTAGCCCAAATTTGACTTAGTAATGTGTCAAATTCAGTATTAAACCGGATAGTGGGTGCCGAGACCGTCAAAGCAGCAATTAAATGTCCAGATGCTAAGACTGGAACAGATAAACAAGAAACATCAGGGGCATATTCTTCTAAGTCAGTCGCGTATCCTCGTTTAACAATTTCTTTTAACTCTCCTTCGAGAATCTCTGAGTTATCAATTGTCACTGGCGTTATTTTCTCAAGTGGGTTGTTATACAAGTACTCTTCCCGAAGTGATGGCCGAGCAAATGCAAGCATTACTTTTCCAGAGGCCCTGGCATGCGCGTAACTTTGTGAGCCATGCCCGAGCGGCGCGACTCGTACAGGACGTGAACTTGAGACAGTAACCACAACTTCAATTTTGCCACTGCGCCAGGCTGTCATATACGTAGTTTCCCCAGTGATTTTTGCAAGGTCCCGTACCGCGGGTTCAAGGATTCTTAGAGGTTCGCCTTGTTCTAAGTATGAGTCAGACAACGCACCTATAGCAGGGCCTAATCGGTAACCCTCTATCTCTAATTTCACCAATGCGCCAAGGTCTACCAATGTTTTTAAAAGATGGTAGGTAGTGGGTAACGGAGTGTCTATTTCTTGAGCAAGCTCTTTGGGTGTCATCGGGCTTGGGCATTCTGCGATTTTAGAAAGCGCCAAGAATGCCCTCTGAATGGATCCAATCGAAGTCTCTCGTGAAGGCATAATCCAAACTATAGCCAGGTGAGATTGGATCTATCAATAGGCAATATTTCCCCCCAAAGAATCTACTAATTTATCTCTCTTTGAATACTCTTATCAAAAATTCTAGCCGAGCATTGACTCAATCGTTTGAGCCCAATAGCCTATGGGGATAAATTCAGTTGGACTTTGACGGGGCGGCTGGCACGAAATTAAAGGAAATGCGAGTTAGGAGTTCATTTCATGGCAGATAACTTAAGTTCGAATAACCAACAGGGCCCAGATGTAGCAATTATTGCTGGTTCTAGTTCAGGAGTTGGAGCAGCCACGGTAGCCAGAATGGTGCGCAAAGGCGTGAATGTTATAGGCATCGATAGATCCGATGTAGTTCCGACAATGCCTCAAGACGCAAGTGGCAGATATTCACATGTGACTGCCGATGCGGGAAGTGAAAAGGTGTGGGTAGAGGTATTGGAGAAATGCCATTCACTCTACGGTGCTGATCCAAACTCTGTGGTCTTTTGTGCAGCGGTTCTTGTTATCGGAAGCGTTGTGACACTTGAAGAAAAAGACTGGCAGAATATTTTTGAAACAAACGTGTTTGGACCAGCTCGCGCACTCAGGCATGTAATACCTCGGATGGCAGCAAGAGGCGGAGGTACTGTTGTTTTTGTTAACAGCAGCGTGGGACACATGGCTGAGCAAAATCTTGCAGCCTATGCATCATCCAAAGGTGCAGGTCTCATGCTCATGAAGTCGGCAGCAGTTGATCATGCTCGACAAGGAATACGTGTGAATGCGGTATGTCCAGGATCAATCATGACTCCATTCTTTATGCGTCACGTTGAAGCAGCCCCAGACCCACAAGGTTTTCTTGAAGTCAAAACTCAAAGACATCCGGCGGGAAGATTATTGCAGCCCGACGATGTTGCTGCTGTAGTGGACTTTTTAGCAAGCCCAGATTCAATAGGAATGACGGGTGTTGCCGTTCCAGTTGATGGAGGGCTAACTGCCGCTTACGACTTTTATGTGGATCAAGCTTCGCAGGAGGCCAAAGAATCTAATAAGCGATTTCTAGATAGCAAAAAAGCATGACAATGGATTTAAATAATCGTGTAATCATTTTGACTGGGGCTGGGGGCGGAATTGGATCAGCCTCTGTAAAGTTACTTGTTGAGCATGGCGCACATGTTGTTTGTGTCGATCAGAATGCAGAGGCTCTGCAAGAGCTTGCAAAAGGTTTACCCCAAGATCAAATAACTATCATCCCAGTTGTTGTCACTGATGCAGCTTCAGCGTCTAAAGTAATAGAACTTTCTATGGCAAGGCATACTCGCTTGGATGCACTCATTCACATGTCTGCTGTTTTAGAGGCACTAGAGATAGATGATGTGACTGAAGATCAATGGCAGAACCATATGGGAGTAAACATAAATGCAACTTTTTTCTTCGCAAGGGCCGCAGCAAACATAATGAAAGAGCAGGATAAGGGCGGAAGAATTATTCTTATGTCATCAGTTGCGTGGCTGTCAGGCGGCATGTCGACTCGTTTGCCATATGCAACTACCAAAGGTGCTGTAACAACAATGGCCAGGGGTTTAGCTAAAGCTTATGGTCCATATGGAATTACTGTTAATACTATTGCGCCAGGTTTAATCGATACCGTCATGATGCGCAAAGGCTTAAGCGATTCAGCCAGAAGGCAGATGGAAGAGGCAACCCCGCTCAAACGCTTTGGCACACCGGAGGAGGTGGCATCAGTTGTTGCATTTCTAGCATCTGATGCTGCTAGTTTTATTTCTGGGGCAACAATTAACGTCTCTGGTGGGTTTACGCTCTACTAACGCAAAGCGCGCTTTTACTATCATTCAGACTATAATTCCAGCAGGGCAGTAAAGTGCGAGATATAGAGCAGATTTGGGGGCAAAATGGCATCAAACAAGGACACTGCCAGCACAAAGCCCGTAAGAGCAACAATTCGTGATGTAGCCCGAATTGCCAAAGTCGATCCCAGCCTTGTCTCAAGAATTGTAAATAATGATCCAAAAGCAAGCGCCACCTTAGCTACGAGAAAACGTGTTCTTGATGCTGTTGAAGTATTGGGATATCGAGCTAATTCTGCTGCACGAATGCTTAAAACTGCTCGTACTCAAATGATTGGCCTTCTATTACCTGACTTCGCAAACCCAATGTATTCAGCGATTATTTCTGGAGTAGAAAAGCGTTGTTCAGAGCTTGGCTACGGAGTATTACTTGGCGATCATGCGGAAGGAAACTCCGAAAAGACTTTTGCGGATTTATTGCAGAGAGGTCAAGTCGATGGACTTTTAATTGCATCAGTAACCCTTTCGGACTCATTTTTGAAAAATGAAATCTTAAATCACCACGAACCCGTAGTCATGATTAATAGAAAAGTGAGAGGGGCTTCTGCCAGCGTAATCGTAAAAGATGAGCTTGGAGCAGAGCTAGCAGTTCAACATCTTTCCCAACATGGAACAAAAACAATTACAGGCATATTTGGGCCACAATATATTGAGACATCACAACGCCGCAAAAAAGGGTTTGAAATGGCTGCCGAGAAACTTGGACTTAAACACCAAAGTATTGAAGTTGCATCGTGGGGCATGGAGGATGGGCGAAAAGTCGGTGTTGAACTTCTGAGTAAGAAAGTACTGCCAGATGCAATCTTTACTTCAACAATTATGATGGGTATTGGCTTCCTGAGAGCTGCACACGAGCTTTCAGTCAAGATTCCAGAGGATGTACGCGTTGTTGCATTGCACGACAGCCCAATTGCAAACTACCTCACTCCCTCCCTAACAACGGTGAATCTTCCGACTATTGAGATGGGGATGCAGGCTGTGGATCTACTGGTCAGAGTCATGAATGGGGGTTCACCAACCAATTTGGTCGTGAGTGATCTTCCAACGCTGACCATTCGTGAGTCATCCTCCCCTCATTTAATGTAAAACTTGACTAGTCAATCGGTTGACTAAAATTAACCCTTCCAATAGTCTGCTCACAGTTAAGGTAGGCAATGCACCGAAAAGAGAGGGCTTTCTTTAGTGGCTCAAATAACGAAGGCGCATCACATGGGAATATCCGTGCGCTCAATGCGCGAGTCAACCAAATTCTATAAGGACCTTCTTGGCTTCGAAGAGGTTTTTTCTTGGAATCCTCAAGCCGAATACATTGGCGTACTTACTGGCTATCCAGAAGTAGATTTGAATGCAACAATTTTAAAGTTGCCAGGGGTTGATGTCTTTCTTGAGCTTTTAGAGTATGGAAATGTTGACTTGAAGTGTATAGATCACGGAAATGCTAATCCTGGAATTGCACATATTGCTTTTTTTGTTGATGATGTTGAAGCATGGTACGAAATCCTTACTGCTAAGGGAGTTAAGAGTGTTTCAAAACCGGTAACACCCACAATGGGGCCTAATAAAGGCGGGCGGGCAATTTATATGATTGACCCAGATGGCGTCAGAGTAGAATTAATTCAGAGCTCGAAGTCATTTAGCGATTATAGGGGCGAATAAATATGGAATTTATGGTGTACATAACAAATAAGTTTCCACCCGATGGAGATAAAGACTTACTAACTCAATTAGTTAAGGAAGAAAGTGCACGAGCTGCAGAATTAGCAGCAAATGGCGTAATAAAAAAGATATGGCGCAGGACAGGCCAAAAATCTAATGTTGGAATTTGGGTTGCACCCAATGCAACAGAGCTGCATTCAGCAATTTCGAGTTTACCTTTTTTCCCCTGGTTAGAAGTTGAGATTTGGCCCCTTGCTGAACACCCAAATGACCCAAAGAAATACGGAGACCTGAAATGACAGTAATGCGTACTCGCCAAGCAGTGATTCAAGCACTTTCAGATGAACTCGAGAGCGATCCAACTGTTTTCTTAATGGGAGAAGATATTGGTTCTGGTGGACCATTTAAAGCAACAGAAGGATTGATTGAAAAATTTGGCGAAGAGCGAGTTATTGATACCCCGATATCAGAGATGGCCTTTCTTGGAGCAGGGGTTGGAGCTGCAGCTATGGGCATGCGTCCTGTAGTAGAAATGATGTTTATCGAATTCATTGGTGTTGCCCTTGACCAGTTAACAACACAAGGTGCCTTCTACCGTTACTTATCAAGAGGGGCATATGAAGTCCCATTGACCATTCGCGCTGCTGCAGGTGCTGGATTAGGTTTTGGATGCCAGCATTCACAAATATTGGATCAATGGTTTAGGGGAAATGCTGGCATCAGCCTGGTGATTCCTTCAAGTCCCCAGTCAATGTATGGACTCTTAAGAAGTGCCATTAGAAGTAATGATCCAGTTGTTGTCTTGGAACATAAGGCTCTCTACGGTGAGCGCGGTGAAGTTGTAACTGGTGAAGCAGGAATCATTCCAATTGGTAAGGCGAATGTTGTCTCTCAAGGTACAGATGTGACAATTGTTGCAATTGGTAGCACTGTGCATACTGCAAGAGCTGCTATGGAATTACAAAGTGAATGGTCAGCAGAGCTAATTGATCTACAAACCTTGATTCCGTGGGATAAGGAAACGGTAATGAAGAGTGTTGCAAAGACTGGGCGCTTGGTAGTTGTTGAAGAAAGTTCTTATTCTGGTGGGTGGGGAACTGAGATATCTTCTGAAGTAGTTTCTCAGCTTTGGGGACAATTAAAAGCGCCACCCCATCGGATCACTTCCCCGGATGCACCCATTCCTTATGCTCAAGAGCTAGAAAAGCGTTATTTACCTAGCCCTGAATACGTTGTATCTCAAATTACAGCTCTACTAAAAACTGGTAAATGTCCAGCACCATGGTGGGAAGGATTTAAGTCATGACAACATCACTTGTAAGGCGACAAGCACTCAATACTGAGCTAGGGCGTCTTGAAAGAATGCTTGAGATTAGAGCAGTTGAAGAGAGTATTCAAACCCTTTATAACGATGGTCATGTTCGAGGAAGCACACACTTAGCTAATGGACAGGAAGCAGTCTCAGTTGGAATCGCTAGCGTCTTAAGACCAACTGATGTCGTTACCTGCACTTATCGTGGGCATGCTGCCGCTTTAGCCTTAGGAGTTTCGCCGGAGGGCGTACTTGGGGAAATTTGCGGAAGAGTAATTGGTAGTTCTGGTGGCATGGGCGGCTCAATGCACCTAATGGATGCTTCTGTCGGACTAATGCCAACATTTGCAATTGTTGGAGCAGGTTTGCCTGTAGCTGCAGGAGTAGCCCTTGCTGCCAAGCTTAAGAAAAATGATTCAGTAGCACTAACTATTTTCGGGGATGGCTCTACAAATATTGGTGCATTCCATGAAACATTAAATATGGCGAGCATTTTCAAACTCCCTATCATTTTTGTGATTGAAAACAATTTATATGGCGAGTACACAAGAATTAATCTAAGTACCCCCATTAGCGACTTAGCAGATCGTGCAGATTCATATGCCATGCGAAAAGAGATTGTGGACGGGCAGGATATTGATGCAGTAATAAAGTCAATATCGGCAGCAGTAGATTTTGCACGAGCGGGCAATGGGCCTTCACTCATCGAAGCTAAGACTTATAGATTTAGTGGACATTCACGTGCTGATCCTGCAACTTATCGCACACCCGGCGAGCTCGATGAGTGGAAGAAGCGCGATCCACTAGATATCGCTGCAGCAAAACTCATTAAACAAGGAGATCTCACGGATAAAGATTTAGAGGAGTTGAAATCGACTATCGGCGTACGGGTTGCAAAAGCAATTGAAGTGGTACTTGCCAGTGAAGGCCCCTCTTTAGATTCGCTTTTGCAGCATGTAAGTGCGAGTAGAAAGTAGAAGAAAATGCCTGATTCCGAAGATAATGTCGTGCCAGCTGGCTATGCGAGCAACCTATTTGATTTAAGGGGCCGAACCGCAGTTATCACAGGCGGTGGCAGTGGATTAGGTGCAGCAATAGCAATTGGCTATGCCCAAGTCGGAGTGAAAGTTGCCTTACTTGATGTCAATGTTGAAGGGATGAAGGCGACTCAATCTTCTATTTCCTCCCAAGGGGGAGTTTCAGAGATCTTTGAATGCGACGTGACTTCAAAAAGTGCACTCGAGAAGGCCTCAGAAAATATTCTCAAGAAATTCTCTAGCGTTGATATTTTGGTTAATAGTGCCGGTGCTGCATTTAGGTGCCCGGCTGAGGATTTCCCAGAAGATAAATTAGATTTCATCCTCAATCTCAACCTCAAAGGCACCTATTTGGCCGGTCAAGTTTTTGGAAACATAATGCTGAAGCAAGGAAAAGGTAACATTATAAATATTGCATCTATAGGTGGATTCAATGCTTACCCCCTTGCAAGTGCATACAACGCTTCAAAAGGTGGAGTCGTACAGTTAACTAGGTCTTTTGCTCTCGAGTGGGGAACAAGAGGCGTAAGAATAAATGGCATTGGCCCTACCTTGATGGATTCACCTCTGACAAAGAAAGGTGCTGCAACCTCCTCAGTTACTGCAGACTTTATAAAGTCAAGAATGCTACGAGACCGACTTGGTCTTCCACGCGAACTCATTGGTGCCGCAATCTTCCTAGCAAGTGATGCCTCAGAATTAGTAAATGGTCACACAATAATGTGTGACGATGGATATCTAATTGCATAAATAATGAAGATAATTAAAGTTCGTGTTGCAACAATTAACCATATTCTTCCAGTACCAATAATTTATGGTAATTGGATCATGGACCATCGGGAATTTGCTTTGGTTAGGGTGGATTTAGAAGATGGAACTGCCGGGTTTGCATATGGATTAACTAGAGATGGTCCAGTAGCCGCGATTGTGCATCGCTCAATCGCACCATGCTACGTTGGGCGTGAAATTGATGACCCAAAACAGGTGTATTACGGGGCTTTATGGACAAATCACGCAGTTCACGCTGCAGGAATTGGGATGCGTGCTTTGTCTTTAGTCGATATAGCTTGTTGGGATGCATTAGCAAGACATAGCAAGCAATCTTTCCAAGAAGTACTTGGGGGAGAGCTTTCCAATCTTCCAGCTACCGCAATTGTTGGATATCCACCCACCATGTCGCCAGAGGAGCTTGCAATTCAGATTGTGGATTTGAAGAAGAAAGGTTGGAACAGATTCAAGATTCCAATTTCTCCAGATTTAGATCTGTCTGAAGCAAGGCTACGTGCCGCACGTGAAGCTGCGCAGAATGATTGGGTTGGCTTTGATATTAATATGGTTTTGCGGACAAGTGAGGCAGTACTCGAGTTTGAAAACCGCATTCGTGATTTAAATTTGGGATGGATAGAAGATGTTGTCCCACCGGGTGATGCAGCAATGGTTGCAAGGGTTCGACAAGGGTCAAAGACTCCAATTGCAATGGGTGATGAACAAGGGGGTTCGTATCATCCAGAAGCATTACTCACCGCTAAAGCAGTTGACATAATTCGTGTCGATGCAACAACTAATGGGGGAGTAACTGGACTACAAAGTTCACTTGAGAGAGCAAGAATTGCTGGAGTTAAAGTTTCACCTCATATGTTCCCGCACTTGCACTCCAGATTACTTCCTATTTTTGGCTTCAAAGATGTACCGATTGAATGGGGCATACCTGGCACCGGAGTTCATCCAATGGATGATGGGCTAGAACAGCCAGTTATTTTTGACGGACTAATGAGGCCCCTTACAACTTCGATTGGATTAGGAAAGATCGTTGATTACGATTGGATAACGAAACAACAGGTTTCTGATGAATTTGGAGCCTTAATCGAAATTCCCGCCTCCTGCCTTAAGTAGCAAGCTCCTCGGCCCTCAAAAATATAGGAAACTTCATGAGTCAAACGCTTGACTAGTGGGTCTCCTGAACCTTACTGTGTGGCAAACGACTCAGAGGGGGTCACGATGAAGCACCATTCAGGGGGAAAGAAATGGTCACGTTAAAGAAAAAAAGAGTTAAAGCACTGTTTGTAGTTGTATCTCTAGGACTAACTTCACTATTAGGAAGCGCTGCAATACCAACGGTTGCAAGCTCTGCCGACATGAAGAATGTCAAGATTGCGTTCTTATTGCCACAAAACGGTGTGCCACGTTTTGAGCAGTTGGATAAGCCTTATTTTGAAAAGCAAATTAAGAAGCTATGTCCAACGTGTACGGTTCTGAATTACAACGCTCAAAATGAAGATGCTGCAAAGCAGCAACAACAAGCAGAAGCAGCACTTGCTGCTGGTGCAAAGATTCTAGTTCTATGCCCAGTAGATGGTAAGGCAGCTAAAGTTATTGCAGACCTAGCGGCTGCAAAGGGTGTACCAGTAGTTGCTTACGAGCGACTAGTTATGGGATCAAAAAATGTAAAAGCATATGTAACGCATGATGGTGTTGAAATCGGAAAAATGCAGGCACTCTCACTTATGGCAGGTGCAAAAGCACTTGGTATTTCTGACAAGCCTGTATTGATGGTTCACGGTTCAATTACAACTAGCGATGCAGCACTTTTCAAGAAGGGTGCAGAAGATGCATTCAAAGCAGCAGGAGTAAAGATTTTGGCAGAGTTTGATACGCCAGGATGGGACCCTGCAAAAGCACAAGCTCAAATGGATCAGTGGATTACACAATATGGTAAGGATGGCTTTGGTGCTGTTTATGCTGCCAACGGTGGAACTGCTGGTGGCATCATTGCATCAATGAAGGCAGCGGGAATTGATCCTTCAAAGCATCCAGTTTCGGGACAAGATGCTGATACAGCTGAAGCACAACGTATTTTGGCTGGCGAGCAATACATGACCATATTCCGTCCACTCAAGCAAGCAGCAGCATTTGCTGCTACAGCTGCATGGGATGTGCTGAACAAGAAGCCTTTGTCAGCAAAGGTCTATAAAACAACAAGTAATAACGGTGCGTGGAAGGTACCAACTCTTGTTGATCCAGCTATTTCAATCACTAAAGCAAATCTAAAGAAAGTGATGATTGATGGTGGATACACAACTGCTGCAGATATTTGTACGCCTGCGTACGAAGCTGCTTGTACCGCAGCAGGTATAAAGAAGTAAAGAACTAAAGAACTAAGCAAATTCCAAGAGGAGTAGGGCTAATGTGCGCCAATATTGGTGCCCATTAGCCCTACTATGAATTTAGGGGCTCAATATGACAGTCGGCAAGAAAGTACTTGAACTAGATAATATTGATAAAACCTTTGGTGCGGTTAATGCGCTCTCAGGTATTCAACTTTCAGTTCTAGCCGGCGAAGTTATCGCTCTGGTTGGCGATAACGGGGCTGGAAAATCAACTTTAGTAAAAATTGCAGCGGGAGTCATTCCGCCAGATCAAGGCAATATCCTCTTTGATGGTGAAGCGGTGGTCTTTCGTGGCCCAATGGATGCAACAAGAGCTGGTATTGCTGTCATCTATCAAGATCTTGCCCTTTGTGACAATTTAAGTGTTGTTTCAAATCTCTTTCTTGGTAGAGAAATTCAAAATGGCATTCCGCTTTCTCCACTAAATGAAGAAGCAATGGAGTCCAAGGTCTTAGAACTATTGAAAGAGCTCAATGTAGGTCAAATACGAGAGATTGATATAAAGGTTGGAAATCTTTCAGGTGGACAAAGACAAACAATTGCAATTGCAAGATCATTAATTGGGGAACCAAAAGTTGTGCTTCTTGATGAACCGACTGCGGCCTTAGGTGTTGCTCAAAAAGTTGAAGTTCTAAAACTTATTCGACGATTGGCTGATCGAGGAATCGGAGTTTTAGTGATAAGTCACAACATTTCCGAAGTTTTAGAGGTCTCTGATCGCGTTGTGGTCTTAAGACTTGGCAAGGTCGTAGCTAATTTCGAGACAAAAAAGATAACTTCAGATGACGTCGTTGCTGCAATCACCGGTAGCAAGAGTTTCAACTAGTGCCAACCACAAACACTTGTAGAATTTAGGAGTAATAAATAGATGCAAAAACAAAGACAAGTAGTCAAATTGTGGTTTAGAAGTCAATTAACGGCGGACTTTTCTGTTTTACCAGTCGGAATCTCACTTCTATTACTTTCGATTATTTTCCAAACTTTAAATAGTCGCTTCTTATCAGGTGAAAATTTAGCTAACTTAATTTCTCAGAATGTGCCTCTCGCATTGATCGCTACAGGCTCAGTTTTGATGTTACTAATTGGTGAAATTGATTTATCAGTGGGAGTTGTAAGTGGACTAGCTGCTTCAATCATAATTAGTTTGAATGTATCTAACGGCTGGTCACCGGCAAGCTCGATTGCAATTGGAGTAGCGGTAGCTGCGGTCATTGGTTTATCAAATGGTTTTTTTGTTACAAAATTTGGTTTACCGAGTTTCGTAGTAACCCTTGCAGGATTACTGACCTGGCAAGGTGTCCAATTCACAGTGCTTCGTTCCAGTGGAACCATCAATATTCCGGACGGCTTCATTAGTTCACTAATGTCAACATATCTATCACCAAGCCTGGGCTACTACTGTGCTCTAATTGCGATTTTTATTTATTCATTGAGTATTTTCAACAACTTTAGAAAACGCAAAAATGCGGGATTAAAACTCAAATCTGTAAGAGGCAGCATAATCAAGATCCTTTTGCTTGCATTTATTGCCATTGGTCTGGTCAGACTCCTTAATTCAAATAGAGGAGTCTCTGGAGCCTTGGTCTTCCTTCTCATAGTTGTATCTGTTATTGACTACATCACTAGACGAACACGATTTGGAAGAAATCTTTTTGCAATCGGAGGAAATTTAGAGGCTGCAAGTCGTGTTGGAATCAATGTTAAGCGAGTCAAAGTTGCTGTATTCATTATGGGTGCAATTTTGGCTGCAACAGGTGGAATATTTGCTTCCTCACGTCTTTTAGCGGTCAGCACACAGAGCGGTGGTAGTGACCTATTGCTCAACGCGATTGCTGCCGCAGTTATCGGTGGCACGAGTTTGTTTGGTGGGCGTGGCTCCGTCTGGGCGGCTGTTTTGGGAACTCTTGTGATTGGTTTTATTTCCAATGGGATGGATCTGATGAATTTCGGATCCGAGACAAAACTAATCGTCACCGGACTAGTTTTACTAGTGGCTGTAAGCGTAGATTCAGTCCTAAGGTCTAAGTATCGCAAGAGAGGTTGATTGCCATGAATAATGAATTTGTAGGAGAAGTAGCCGTAGTTACGGGTGGTGCCGCAGGACTTGGTCGAGAAATTTGCCTTGCGTTGGCTTCATCCGGAGCAAAAGTACTAGCTCTCGACGTAGATGGTGCGGGACTAGAGGAAACTAAGTTGCTATCCACCGAAAGAGGTGGAGAACTAAAGGTGTTTCAATGCGATGTTGCTGATAGTAAGAGTGTTAAATCGGCCTTTGAATTTTCAGAGAAGGAATTTGGCCACTGCACAATAATGGTTGCAGCCGCTGGAATCGCTTTGTATACAGATTATCTATCCATGGGCGAAAAGGACATGGATCGCACGATTGCAGTTAATTTAAAAGGACCTCTTCTTTGCGCACAGGAGTCATTGCGGCAAATGGAAAAAGCCGGCAAGGGCAGCATAATTTTCATTTCATCAGTTCAGGCTGTAATGAGTTTATTTGGATGTGTTGTATATGCAGCCACTAAATCTGGTCTAATCGCGGCTGCTCGGACATTGGCGCTTGAGACAGGGAAAATGGGAGTACGTGTTAACACAATTTCTCCTGGAACAATTGATACACCCATGCTTGATAGAGATTTAGCAAGTATGAACCGCGAGGAAGCAGCTAAATTCTTAGAAAAGGTTAAAGCAGCGAATGTTCTTGGTCGAATTGGAAAACCTTCTGAAATTGCAGATGCAGTGATGTACCTATCTTCACCAAAAGCATCATATGTAACTGGAATCGACTTAAGAGTTGATGCTGGTTTTGCAGCATTAAAGAATATTTAAAGTGGAAGGTGGGATATTAAGTGAACACACGACAAGAATTTGAGGAAAGACAGAAATGGACTGCCAACCAAATAAGGGAGGCAGGTTATCCCCTTACTGATGAAGAAGCTACGAGAATCGAAGTTGCCGATTTTGGGCTTGGGGAGATTGATCACTTTGGAATTCAATTGATCACATATGTCAATACCGAAAGAGTTTGCTCAAAAGATATTGTGATGAAACCATGGCAGATATGCCCAGAACATTTGCACCCAAATGAGGGTGGCGAATTGGGTAAAGAAGAGACTTTTCGCTGCAGGAAGGGCTTGGTCTACTTATATGTCCAAGGCAGTCCAACACAATCGCCTTCACATAGATTGCGTTCGGAAGATGAACGTCGAGTCAGCGTTTTTCATGAAATTATTTTGAATCCCGGAGATCAATACACGATTATGCCAAACAATTTACATTGGTTTCAGGCGGGTAATGAGGGTTGTATTGTGACGGAATTTTCAACTAGAAGCACTGATGGGTCTGATGTTTTCACCGATAAAGCCATAGTACGCGCCCCCAAAATTCCGACAAGCTAATTGCTAAGAATCCCTAATGCTCAGAAGGGTTAACTTATGAAATATCAACACAATGATGTAATAAACCTTGCATCAGGTATAGATCACTCCGAAGGAATTTGTAAGGGGGTAGATGGGAATGTGTATTTGGGAGGAGAAGCTGGTCAGATTTATCGTCTGACTCTCGAAGGCAAGTTGAGTCAAGTGGCACATTTGGAAGGTGGCGGAATTCTTTTGGGATTAACCGCTTGCTTAGATGGGCGGTTAATAGTTTGCGACCCAGTGAATAAGTGTCTTTGGAAAGTTGATGTAGAGCACAATACGTGGGAAGTGTTTGTAAAAAGTAGCACAAGCCTAGAGTTAA
>JBAWYW010000007.1:0-18427 GCA_037143395.1 Actinomycetes bacterium
AACACTCGTGAATAGGGCAAGTAGCCGTGGATAAGAAACAAGTCAGAGTTCGCTTCGCGCCCTCTCCAACGGGAGATCTACATGTGGGCAATATTCGCACCGCCCTCTTTGATTGGGCATATGCCCGTCACACAGGCGGAGCATTCATCTTTCGTATTGAAGATACAGACCGTGAACGCGTCACCGATGAATATATTCAAGCAGCAATAGACACTCTTAAGTGGCTTGGTCTCACATGGGATGAAGGTCCAGAGGTAGGTGGCCCTAACGGTCCCTACTTGCAATCACAGCGTTTAGATTTATATGCAACGTGGGCTGCAAAGTTTCTTGAGCAAAAAGATGCTTACAAGTGTTACTGCTCAGCAGAGGAACTCGAGGCAGTACGCGAAGCACAACGCGCCGCTAATCAAGCACCCGGCTATAACGGAAACTGCCGCGATCTAAGCACCGATCAAATTGCAAAGTTTGAAGCAGAGGGACGCAAGCCAGTTATTCGTATGCGTATGCCAGATGGCGGGACTACCTTTACTGACCTTATCCGCGGTGAAGTGAGCTTTGATCATAATTTCGTACCTGACTTTGTCTTGGTGCGCGGTGATGGCTCTCCTCTCTACACACTTGCTGTCGCAGTTGATGATGTCTTGATGAAGGTCACACATGTTCTACGTGGTGAAGATCTGCTCTCATCTACTCCTCGTCAGATCCGTGTCTACCAAGCGATGGGCGTAAAGCCTGAGGATTACCCAGTATTTGCCCACTTGCCATTTGTCATGGGCCAAGACAATGCAAAGCTTTCTAAGCGCAACGGTGAGGTATCGATTGCTTGGTATCGTGAAGCGGGTTATTTACCTGAAGCAATCTGTAATTACTTAGCGCTCCTTGGTTGGTCTCCAGGAGATGATCTTGAGAACATCTCTATGAAAGAGCTCACCGAGCTCTTTACTGTGGAGAGAGTGCATAGCAGCCCAGCTCGTTTTGATATGAAGAAACTTGAAGCGATTAACGGGGACAAGATCCGCGCGCTGACACTTGAAGAATTTATGACGTGGGCCTTGCCCTTTCTTACAAAGGCAGGAGTTATTTCAGGAACCCCTGAAGAGCTCGCTCTTGTGAAGCAGGCGCTTCCGATTATTCAAGAGCGCATCGCCACCCTTGCTGAAATTCCACCCATGCTCAAATTCCTATTCGTAAAAGAGTTCGCGGTAGACGCAGATTCCTTGCCAAAGATTTCAGATGCCCAGTCGAAGGAAGTTTTAAAAGTGTCTTATGAGAAACTTCAGGCACTTGCTGATTGGACCCATGAAAGTATCGAAGGAGTTTTGCGGGTTGCTCTCATTGATGGCATGGCACTAAAACCACGTGTTGCATTTGGCGCAGTTCGTATTGCTGTTACTGGCAGCCATATATCGCCCCCACTCTTTGAATCGATGCAATTGCTAGGCCGTGAGAAGTCATTGGCCCGCATAAAAGCGGCCTTATAAACACGCTATCCTTAGCACTTGTTAATTGGGGTATGGGGTAATTGGCAGCCCTTCTGATTCTGGTTCAGCGAGTCTAGGTTCGAGTCCTGGTACCCCAGCGCAGTACTTACAACTACATATGTTTTAAAGAAGCAGTAAATATTTACCAGCACGGTCCCGTCGTCTAGTGGCCTAGGACTCTGGCTTCTCAAGCCAGCTACGCGGGTTCGAATCCCGTCGGGACTACTTATCAATCAATCCAACAGGTTGGAGAAATGATGCAGTGGTCATCTCTTGTGACAGTTTGCGATCTGATCGCAACATTTGCCTTCGCAACAGTTGGCGCACGGGTAGCGGCATCTAAGGGGATGGATTTTGGCGGTATTGCTCTAATCGCTGGGGTTTCATCGTTGGCTGGTGGAACATTTCGAAATCTTTTTCTTCTTCAAAAACCTGCCTGGGTTCAAAACCCATGGCTCTTCACAGCGGTTCTTGCTGCTGTCCTGATCACAATTATTCAGCAAAGCGCCGAACCCGTTGGTCGCTTCTTACTTTCACTAGATACTTTCGGTCTTGCTGTGGCAACCGTATCGAGTACCGAATTTGCTCTCAGACTTCATACCAATCCAGCCATCGCAGCAGTTCTTGGCTTGATCGGGGGAGTTGCAGGTGGACTGCTGCGAGATGTCTTGGCTCAAGTAGAGCCGGTACTGCTTCACCGCGAAACAATTGGAACATCATGCTTGGCTGGAGCCGCTGTATTTGTTGGTTTAAGTGAACTCCACATCAACCGCGCTATTCCAGCAGTTGTGGGCGGGCTAGTTGTTGTGGCAATGCGCGAGCTATCCATTCACTTTAAATGGAACTTGCCTAAAATCTCTTAAATCTCAGCCATTCGTGCTTTGACCATGGCAAGCAGCAACTTCTCATCAATATCCCAATCATTGGGAACGCCAATGGTCTTCTTCTTTACATCTAAATCTTTCATTTTGGGCGCAAAGCGCTCAATGACATCTTTGCTCCATGGGGCAAGCAGTATGTGGTTCTTTGCCGCAGATATGCCAAATACATAGTCTTTTTCAATTCGCAGCATCGGCTGATTCCAAGCGATCGCAAGCTCCAGTTCAGGGTACTTTGAAGTGATAACTTTAAATATTGCCTTGATGGTCTTTACCTGTATGGGCGCAAGAGTTTTGTAGTAATCAGCAGGCTTATTAAATCTCTGGGCCGACTCAGAGCCTCTGGAATACATAACCAGGGCGTTGGCGTGAGCTTGAGAGAAGCCGTAGTTCTCTCGCAAATGAGCAATTTGCTCAGGGTATTTCTTGCCTTCTAGTTTTGCCATGACCTTAAACCAGTAAGACATTTTCTCGCCGTATTTTTTTTCAATCAAAGGAAAATGCGCCTCGCGGCTTGGGTCTTTAGGCGTCATATTTACTTTCCCTGAATTAAATATTCACTCAGGCGCGCAGCAGTTGCCATCACTTGGGCTGCGTAGGTGCGACCTGGTTGGCGGCCAAGGCGCTCCATGGGTCCGCTAATACTTACTGCGGCAATTACTTTGTTATTGGGTCCGCGCACAGGAGCAGAAACAGATGCAACACCTGCTTCTCTTTCGCCTACAGATTGCGCCCATCCCCGGCGCCTAACAGCTGATAAAGATGCTGCTGTGAACTTTGAATTCACAAGGCCGCGGTGAAGCTTCTCTGGGTCTTCCCAAGCAAGAAGAATTTGAGCAGCAGAGCCTGCCTGCATTGTTAGAACTGTTCCCACGGGAACTGAGTCGCGAAGACCTGAAAGACGTTCAGCTGTTGCTACGCAGATTCTTTGGTCTCCTTGGCGGCGATAGAGCTGAGCGCTTTCACCAGATGCATCTCGAAGCGCAGAGAGCGCGGGAGCCGCAACAGAGAGCAATCGATCTTCACCGGCAGCAGAAGCTAATTCTGCGGCGCGAGCGCCGAGCACAAAGCGCCCCATGAGATCGCGGGTTACAAGGCGGTGATGTTCAAGGGCCACAGCTAAGCGGTGAGCGGTGGGACGAGCGATACCTGTAGCGATTACAAGTTCAGAGAGAGAGTGAGGACCAGCTTCTAAAGTCGCAAGAATGCGCACGGATTTGTCTAAGACGCCAACTCCGCTATTCTTCTTGTCCATACTCTGATAATGCCATCTCACACAATGAGATGCAAGTATCGGGGCAAAGTAAGTGAGGAGAAGTCGATGGGTAAGACGCTTGCAGAAAAGATCTGGGCCGATCACGTTGCGCACTCTGCGCCAGGTGAGCCTGATTTAATTTATATCGATCTGCACCTTCTCCACGAAGTTACTTCTCCACAAGCATTCGATGGTTTGCGCCTAGCTGGACGAAAAGTGCGCCGTACTGATCTGACTATTGCCACAGAAGATCACAACACCCCAACACTTAATATTGATAAGCCGATTGCCGATCCTGTTTCAAAATTGCAGGTAGATACTCTTCGCAAGAACGCTGCTGAATTTGGCGTGCGTATCCACTCACTCGGAGATGCAGAGCAAGGCATTGTTCACGTGGTTGGACCACAACTTGGTTTGAGTCAGCCTGGAATGACAATTGTTTGCGGAGATTCACATACCTCAACACATGGAGCCTTCGGCGCTCTAGCTTTTGGCATTGGAACATCAGAGGTAGAGCACGTTCTTGCAACTCAGACTCTTCCACTTGTTCGCCCAAAGACTATGGCGATTAATGTTGATGGAACTCTGCCAGCTGGTGTGACCGCAAAAGACATCATTCTTGCCATCATTGCTCAAATCGGAACTGGTGGCGGTCAGGGCTATGTCATCGAATATCGTGGCTCAGCTATTCGCGCACTTTCGATGGAAGGTCGCATGACGATCTGCAACATGTCCATTGAGGCAGGAGCGCGCGCCGGACTTATTGCCCCTGATGAAACAACATTCACTTATGTCAAAGGCAAGCCGCATGCACCAGAGGGTGCTGATTGGGACGCCGCGGTTGCCTATTGGAAGACTCTAAAGAGTGATGATGATGCGAAGTTTGATAAGGAAATCACGCTCAAGGCCGAAGATCTAGCGCCATTTGTTACATGGGGAACTAACCCTGGACAGGGAGCGCCACTTAATTCAAATGTTCCAAACCCAGCAGACTTTTCAAACCCAGAAGATAAGGGCGCAGCAGAACGCGCGCTTACCTATATGGGTTTGACGGCCGGAACTCCACTTAAATCCATCAAGGTAGACACAATCTTTCTTGGTTCTTGCACGAATGGACGTATTGAAGATCTACGCGCAGCAGCTGCAGTAATCAAGGGAAAGAAGATCAATAAAGATCTTCGTATGCTTGTTGTTCCTGGCTCTGCACGTGTTCGTCTTCAAGCCGAACAAGAGGGCCTTGATAAGGTCTTTTTAGATGCTGGAGCTGAGTGGCGAAATGCTGGTTGCTCTATGTGTCTTGGAATGAACCCAGATCAGCTCGCTGTAGGTGAGCGCTCTGCCTCAACATCAAATAGAAACTTTGAAGGCCGCCAAGGTAAGGGCGGACGTACTCACCTTGTGAGCCCACTTGTTGCAGCAGCCACTGCGATTCGCGGCACACTTTCATCCCCGGCAGATTTGTAAGGAGAAGGACAATGGATAAATTTATTTCACATACCGGCACCGCTGTCCCGCTTCGTCGTTCAAACGTGGATACAGATCAGATCATTCCGGCCGTTTATCTCAAGCGCGTAACAAAGAGTGGATTTGAAGATGGCCTCTTTGCTGCTTGGCGCAGCGATCCAGAGTTTGTTCTCAATAAACCTGCCTATAAGGCAGCAACAATCTTGGTTGCAGGAGCTGATTTTGGAACAGGGTCATCTCGCGAGCACGCTGTCTGGGCACTTCAAAACTATGGATTTAAAGCAGTAATTTCAAGCCGCTTTGCAGATATCTTCCGTGGCAACTCTCAAAAGGGTGGACTGCTCACAGTGGTTTTGCCTGAAGCAGATGTTGAGAAGATCTGGGCAGCGATTGAATCTGATCCAACGACAGAAGTCACGGTTGATTTGGAAGCGAAAAATGTTCGCATGGGAAATGACGTTTTTGCCTTTGAAATCGATGATTACACCCGTTGGCGTTTGATGGAAGGTCTGGATGACATCGGTTTAACGCTGAAAAGCATCGATAAAGTGAGTGATTTTGAAAAATCACGCGCTTCATACAAGCCAAAAACCCTTCCAATACGCTCATAATTTGAGGGTTTTCACTATTTGTAGGAAAGCCTCAAGTAATTATTGAGAGTTTTTTACGCATAAAAAGTGGATTTTTTTAATATTTCTTCTTTCGCGACACACCGATTTAATACTCACCCTTTCTCTTTCACCCGCGTATGTTTCAGCGCATAGGCAAAAGGCCTAGGAAATACGCGTATTTAAGGGGATTTAAATGAACAAAGCCCAGTTCATCGCTTACTTGGCTCCACAGTTTGGTGATAACAAGAAGGAAGCTGCTCGCGCAGTTGACGTTGTTTTTGATGCAATCATCCGCAACATCTCAAAGGGTGACGATGTCATGATCAACGATTTCGGTAAGTTCAAGAAGGTTGATCGTCCAGCACGTAAAGGCCGCAACCCATTTACCGGTGAAACAATTCAGATTAAGGCAAGCAAGAAGGTTCGTTTCTTGCCAGCAAAGGGACTCAAAGAAGTTATCTCTGGCGCACGCAAGCTAGGCGCAGCTCCTGTCCCACCAGCAAAGGCTGCTCCTGCAAAGGCTGCTGCTAAGAAGACCGCTAAGCGTCCAGCTAAGAAGGCTGCAAAGCGTCCTGCTAAGAAGACAGCAAAGAAGACAGCTCGCAAGGCTCCTGCTCGTAAGAAAGCAGCGAAGAAGCGTCGCTAAAGTAAACATTAGAAGCGGGGGCCAATTGGTCCCCGCTTTTTTATTTCTCACAAGCTTTTCGGTTTAAACTGCTTATATGAGTTTTACCGGTCCCGTCTATGCACCGCCTCGGGGCAAGCCACTGGGAACTAATCCGATGTTTAAGGTGGGAAGCTGGATTGTTATTCCACTTCTTAGACTCTTAACAAAGCGCGACTGGCGTGGCACAGAGAACCTTCCCAAGTCAGGTCCTGTGATCGCAATTTCGAACCATATTTCTTATGCAGATCCGTTGATTTTTGCGCATTTTCTTTTTTCAAATGGTCGCGCTGTCAGGTTTCTTGCTAAGTCTTCCTTATTTAGAGTTCCGGTGCTGGGTTTTATTTTGCGAAGGGCAGGACAAGTTCCTGTTGACCGCGAGGTTAAAGGCTCAGAAGCTATGCCCCATGCACTTGCCTTTCTTGCTGCAGGGCATTGCGTGGGAATTTATCCAGAAGGAACTCTGACTCGCGATAAAGATTTGTGGCCGATGAGAGCAAAGACAGGGCTTGCTCGCCTTGCGATCATGAGCAAAGTTCCTGTGATTCCATGCGCGCAATGGGGAGCAGAAGAAATTTTGATGCCCTATGCAAAGGTGCCCAGAATATGGAAGCGAACGAAAGTGACAGTCGTTGCAGGGCAAGCACTTGATTTCAGCCCCTGGTATGGCAAGGAAGATGATTTCACCGCCGTTCAAGAGGCTACGGAGTACGCAATGTCGGCGGTAACTCGTCTCCTGGAGCAAATTAGGGGAGAATTAGCTCCTGCAGATATTTTTGATCCAAGGTCATCAGATCTACCAACAACTGGAAACTTTAAAAAGAAGAAGAGGAAATAAAGATGGCGCGCGTAAGTGTTCTGGGATCTGGTGCTTGGGGTACGACCCTTGCTCAAGTCTTATGCGACGCTGGCCATGAAGTTTTGGTTTGGGGAAGAAACGAAGCAGTTGTTGCTGAGATTACTGACCTCAATACAAATACAAAGTTCCTACCAGGAATTACCTTGCCAACAAATCTCAATGCAACAACAGATATCAAGAAAGCATTTGAATTTGGCGAGTCAATAGTTCTTGCTATTCCTGCTCAAACCCTGAGGGGAAACCTAAAGACATGGGCGCCTATATTTCCCAAAAACTTACCGATTATTTCTACCCTCAAAGGTATTGAGTCAGACACGATGTCTCGCATGACAGAAGTTGTCCTTCAAGAGCTTGGTACAGATCTCTCTCAGATTGGTTTAATCACAGGACCAAACCTGGCAGGAGAGCTTTCTCTTCGCCAACCAGCAGGGGCCGTTGCTGCATCTGTGAATCCAAAGATTTCGCAGCTCATGGTTGATCTTTTTACTGTGCCATATTTCCGCATTTATCCATCGACTGATCTTGTTGGATGCGAACTTGCTGGCGCAGCAAAAAGTGTCATTGCTTTGGCTGTCGGAATGACGATTGGAATGGACTTGGGGGAGAACACCCAGGCAATGGTTATTACACGCGGGCTTAGTGAAGTTGCCCGTTTTGGCGCAAGCTATGGCGCGCAACCAATGACATTTCTTGGTTTAGCTGGAATGGGCGATATCGTCGCAAGTTGTGGTTCGGCTCTTTCTCGTAACAGAACATTTGGTGAGGCTTATGGCCGCACAGGTTCTATGGATGGCGCTCGGAAAGAAGTAACAAAGACAGTTGAGGGCGTTGCATCCGCGCAAGCTATTCGCGAACTTGCTCACCGTGTTGGCGTAGAAGTACCGATCATTGAAGTTGTTGCAGATGCTGTTCATGGCGATATCACTCCTGATCAAGCGATGGAGCGCCTCATGTCCGTCAGCACATTGGCTGAGATCTAATGACACAATCAAAAATTAAGGTCGCCATACTCTGCGGAGGTCAATCTTCTGAACATGAGATCTCATGCATCTCAGCGGCTGGAATATTAAGCGCGATTGACCGCGATCGCTTTGAGCCAGTCGTCATTGGTATCACTCGCCAAGGTAAATGGGTTTTGGTTGCTGAGCATTCAGTCTTAAATAAAAAGGGCAGCACAATGCCCGAGATTTCATCTGATTTACAGCAAGTAACAGTTGATATCCATGGCTTTGAAGTTGCTGGAAAGAAGCTTGATATTGATGTCATCTTTCCAATACTTCATGGTCCATATGGCGAAGATGGAACGGTGCAAGGCTTATGTGAAATGGCAGGCATCCGTTATGTCGGCTCCGGAGTTCTTGCAAGCGCAGTTGCAATGGATAAATCATTTAGTAAATCGATCTTTACAGCTCACGGACTAAAAGTGGCGAACGGAATTGTTCTGCATGCCAAGCAGTGGTCAGCAACCCAGATTGATAATTTGAAATACCCGCTCTTCGTGAAGCCTGCAAGAAGTGGCTCCAGTCGTGGAACTTCAAAGGTCAAAGATTCTGCCCATCTTGCAGAAGCCATCAAGCATGCATTTGAGTTTGATACCAAAGTCCTAGTCGAAGAGGCGATTGTTGGTAGAGAGATTGAGTGTGGCGTCCTTGAACTAGCAGGAACACCGCATGCGTCCCCAATAGGTGAGATCAAAATCAAAGGCAACCATGAGTTCTATGACTATGAAGCAAAATATTTAGATGATGCAACAGAAGTTGTCTTTCCATCAGATCTACCTGCGGGGGTAGAAGCAAAGATTCAAGACTCTGCTGTAAAGGCATTCGCGGCCCTTGGTTGTGAAGGGTTAGCTCGCGTTGATTTCTTCTACACCGATAAAGGCGAGATTGTGATTAACGAGATCAACACAATGCCTGGCTTTACACCGTCTTCAATGTTTCCAAAGCTCTGGTCAAAGGCAGGAACTACTTATTCAGAGATCATCACGACTTTAATTGATGCGGCTCTTGTTCGTTCCGCTCACGTTACACGTTAAAGAGCAAATTCCTTCTTTGCGTAAGTGCTGCGATCAATAACCAGAACTTGATGATTTGCAATGAGCTTCCAGCCATCTTGAGTCCATCCAGAGGATGCAACTAAGACGCCTTTCTCATCTGTTCGAACAAGTAAATCGTAGTAATCATCTGGCTGTCCCTTTGGAATACGCTCATTGTTGTGTTCGTTAATAATGATGAATTCTGTTGGAGTTAAAAGCATCGCATTTAGACTTGAAAAGTCGCAGTTATCTCGGACCTTTCTCACCGCAGAGAGAACGCCGTCACCCAAGCCATACTTTTCAATTTCGGTCATTAGTACATAGAAATAGCGTTCACTATCTGTCGTGCCGCGCATCAATGATTTAAATTTTGGCTCGACGAACTGATCAAGGGAGTCAGGTGGAAATACTCCACCGTTGTGAATGAAAGAGTACTGCTCATACACAAAGGGATGAGTATTGCCTTCTGATACTTCAAGCCCGCCAGTTGCCCAGCGAAGATGGAGAAGCGCTGCATCGGAAGTCAGCTTTGAGGTTGCCTCAGAGAACTTGCTGCTCTCTTTGGCAATTTTTGGCTCAACAAGAAGCTCAGGCTTAGAACTTCCATCTGAAGTCACAATTCCCCAGCCATCACGATGGAAATCTGAGAGCTCTTTGAATTCCACAAAGTTAGCTCCAGCAAATTCAGAGACTGATGTCCCTTCCTTTGCGACATATCCCATCAAGCGGCACATAGTTAATTATTCACCGTCAAGTGGTGTGACATAGGCACCACTAATTCCGCCATCTACCAAGAAGTTCGCAGCGGTAATAAATGATGAGTCATCTGATGCCAAGAAAGCTACAGCTGCAGCGATCTCTGATGCTTCAGCAAAGCGGCCAAATGGAATATGAACTAGACGACGTGCTGCGCGCTCTGGATCTTTTGCAAAGAGCTCACGAAGTAGTGGCGTGTTTACTGGTCCGGGGGAGAGTGCATTGACGCGAATTCCCTGTTTAGCGAACTGCACACCAAGCTCACGGCTCATCGCAAGAACGCCGCCCTTTGATGCTGTATATGAAATCTGTGATGTTGCAGCAGCCATTGTTGCTACAAATGAAGCGGTATTAATGATTGAGCCCTTTTTAGCTTTCTGCATGTAAGGAATGACATATTTGCAGCAAAGAAAGACAGAGGTGAGGTTCACTTCTTGAACACGCTTCCAGGCATCAAGTCCTGTTGTCAGGATCGAATCATCATCTGGAGGAGAAATTCCTGCGTTGTTAAAGGCAATATCGATGCGGTTATAGGTATCAAATGCGACCTTATACATTCTCTGAACATCTTCTTCATTGGTCACGTTGGCTTTTACATATAGCCCACCAAGTTCATTGGCGACCTTTGTGCCCACTTCTTCATTGAGATCGACAACAACAACTTTGGCGCCTTCAGCAGCCAAGCGTTGGGCCGTTGCATATCCAATTCCGCTGGCTGCGCCAGTGATGACGGCAACGCGGTCCTTTAGTCGATCCATTCTTATCTCCTTATAGGTTTTTAGTTTTGTGTATCAAAGAATACATTTTTGGTCTCAGTAAAAGCATCCAAAGCATCTGGGCCGAGCTCTCTTCCAAGTCCTGATTGCTTATAGCCACCAAATGGTGTCCAGTAGCGAACAGAAGAGTTTGAGTTCACAGATAAATTTCCTGCTTCAACGGCGCGTGAGACGCGAACGGCGCGGCCAATATCTCGTGACCAGATTGAGCCAGATAGACCGTACTCAGAGTCGTTAGCGAGTTTGATCGCATCTTCTTCATCATCAAAGGCGATCACTGAAACAATTGGTCCAAAGATTTCTTCGCGATATGCACGATCACTCGTTGAATCAGCCATCAGAACAGTTGGCGCAAACCAGAAACCATCACCTGTTGGCTTATTTCCGGTGAAAGCAACCTTGGATGAATCTGGCATATATTCCTGAACACGATCGAGTTGTCCCTTAGAGATCAAAGGACCCATCTCTGCTGTGTCTAGATCAGGGGATTCAACGCGGAATTTCTTGACTGCAACTTCAAAGAGCTCCATGAACTTGTCATAGGCAGACTTTTGAATCAAGATTCTTGAACGCGCGCAGCAATCTTGACCTGCGTTATCAAAGACAGCGCCCGGCGCACCTGCTGCTGCTTTTTCAATATCCGCATCATCAAAAATGATGTTGGCACTCTTTCCACCGAGTTCAAGAGTTAGGCGCTTTACTTGATCAGCGCATCCTTTCATGATGGATTTTCCAACTTGAGTGGAGCCAGTAAAGACAATCTTTCTCACAAGTGGATTTGTGACAAAGCGATCTCCAACAATGCTTCCCTTGCCCGGAATAACATTAAAGACGCCATCTGGAATTCCAGCATCTTTTGCTAATTCACCCAGACGGATAGCGGTCATTGGTGTGAGCTCAGCTGGTTTTAATACAACTGTATTTCCTGCAGCAAGCGCCGGAGCAAAGCCCCAACCTGCAATTGGCATAGGAAAATTCCAAGGAACAATTACGCCGATTACTCCGAGTGGTTCCTTAAAAGTGATATCGATTCCGTTTGGTACCGGAATTTGGCGACCGAAAAGTCGCTCAGGCGCCGCGCTGTAGTAGTTGAGAACATCTCTAACATTGCCAGCTTCCCATCGTGCATTTCCGATGGTGTGGCCAGAGTTTAGAACTTCAAGAAGCGCTAATTCTTCGATGTGCTCATCAACAATTCTGGCAAAATTACGAAGCAGCTTCGCGCGATCACCTGGGTTTACTTTTCTCCAAGTTTCAAATGCCTTATGGGCTTTTGCAATGACAGCGTCGGTCTGCGCAAGATCGGCCATCGAAATGTCTTTAACGGGCAATGCGGTGGCAGGGTTAATGACGGTATACGTGCTCATGTTTCTTATTCCTTACATTCTCTCAAAGCTGCGGATACGTTCCCAGTCAGTAACTGCGCGGTTAAAGGCATCAAGTTCTGTATCTGCCATATGGGTGTAATGCTTCTGAACATCTTCACCGAATGTCTGCTTGACCCAAGCGCTATTCGCCCATAGATCCCGTGCTTCTTTTAGGGTCTCAGGAATACGCGCTGTTTCAAGGGCATATGCATTGCCTTGGAAAATTGGCTCAAGCTCTAAATTCTTTTCAATTCCATCAAGTCCTGCTGCAACCATCGCTGCAACTGCAAGATATGGGTTCACATCTCCGCCTGGGACTCTGTTTTCAACACGAAGTGATAGCCCTTCACCAACTAAGCGAAGTGCGCATGTGCGATTATCGCGGCCCCACTTGATTGCAGTCGGAGCGAATGTTCCTGCTTGATAACGCTTATATGAGTTGATGTTTGGTGCAAATAACAATGTGAGCTCACGCATATGTGCTTGAAGTCCTGCAAGGTAGGCACGACCCTCCTTCGACATTCCATCTCCAGCATCTCCTGCAAGAACAGGCTTGCCATCCTTACTGCGGAAAGAAAGATGAATGTGGCAAGAGCTACCTTCGCGTTCATTGAACTTTGCCATAAAGGTCAGTGAGCATCCTTGCTGGGAAGCAATCTCTTTTGCGCCCATCTTGTAAATAGAGTGGTTATCACACGTTGCAAGAGCGTCTTCATACTTAAATGCAATCTCGTGCTGACCAAAGTTACATTCACCCTTTGCTGACTCCACTGTGAGTCCGGCAGCATCCATATTGAGTCTGATTGCGCGGAGCAGCTTCTCAACGCGAGCAGTTCCTGAGAGTGAATAGTCAACGTTGTACTGGTTGGCAGGAGTAAGTCCGGTGTAGCCCTTATCCCATGCCTCTTCAAAAGTATCTTTAAAAACTATAAATTCAAGTTCAGTGCCGCACATAGCAACCATTCCTGCATCTGCAAGACGGGCAAGTTGCTTTTTAAGGATTGTTCGAGGTGAAACAGAGATCAAATCTTTATGGTGATCAACGAAGTCTGCGATAACAAGGGCAGTTCCTTCATGCCAAGGCATGTAGCGAAGAGTGTTGAAATCAGGAGACATTCCCATATCGGCATAACCCGTCTCCCAAGAAGAGACGTCATAGCCTTGAACGGTATTCATATCCACATCAACGGCGAGGAGATAATTGCATCCTTCTGTTCCGTTTTTGATTGTGTCTTCGACAAAGAATGGCGCATGGATGCGCTTGCCTTGTAGGCGGCCTTGCATATCTGTTGCCCCAACAACGACTGTGTCGATCTTCTTTGCGGCAACATCTGCCTTCAATTGATCCAAAGAAAGATTCACAAAACGCCTCCGATAGGGGTCAGTACGGGCAGATAGGAGCAGATTACTAGTGAGCGCGAGGAGAGCACAACGGAGGTAAAAAAGGTGAAAATGAGGGCAAAAAAATGAGCGATAACCTTCCATTAGGCCATGACTCAGGGCACACTTTCCCCAACATCTAGGAAGGGTGGACATTGCACAATGGTTAATTCAAATGATGCCGACGCTCGCAAACTTGCTGAACTCGGCTACAAACAGGAATTTGATCGAAAGTGGAGTGGGTTCCACAACTTCGCGATCTCCTTCTCAATTATTTGTATTCTTTCAGGTTGCTTCACAACATTTGCTCAAGCATGGAACAACGGCGGTCCTGTAGCGATCTCTGTTGGTTGGCCGATTATTGCTTCATTGATCATGATCATCGGTTTGGTTATGGCTGAGCTCGTCTCAGCAATGCCAACTGCTGGTGGAATTTATTATTGGGCTCTTAACCTCGGTAAGCCAATTCACGGCTGGGTAACAGGCTGGCTTAACTTGCTCGGTCTTATCACTGTGACAGCTGGTGTTGATTACGGATTTGCTAACTTCTTTACTTATGCTGCAAATCTCTATTCAAAGTCATTTGACCCTGGCAATCTTAAGACTGTCTTCTTGGTCTTCCTTGTCACCATCTTGCTTCACATCGCAATGAACATCTATGGCGCAAACTTGATTCACAAGCTTCAAGGAATCAACGTCTGGGTACATATCTTTGGTGTGACAGCGATCATTCTGATTTTGGTCTTCATCCCTTCACATCACCAAACAACCTCATGGGTATTTACTCATCAGATCAATAACAGTGGCTTCTCACATCGCGCCTTCTGGATTTATGTACTTCCTCTGGGCTTCTTGCTCACCCAGTACACAATCACAGGCTTTGATGCATCTGCCCACGTTTCAGAAGAGACTGGACAAGCTGGCAAGGCTGCTGCGCAAGGTCTATGGAAGTCGATTGCATACTCAGCAGTTGTTGGTTGGGTTCTTCTTCTTACATTCCTTTATGCAGCAACTGATGAGGCAGGAATCTCAAAGGCTGGCGGAGCAGTACAAGCCATCTTCGTTTCATCTGTTTCACTTGGTTGGGCAAAGTTGATCTTGGTCATTACATGTCTTGGCCAGTTCTTCTGCGGAATGTCTTGCGTCACTGCAGGCTCACGCATGCTCTTCGCATTCTCAAGAGATAAGGCTGTTCCAGGACACAAGTACTGGACAAAGCTTGATAAGAAGAAGAACCCATCCCATGCAGCATTTGGTCTTGGTATAGCAGCTGTAATTGTCACACTGCCAGCCCTTACCTCTGCAGTGGCATTCTTCGCCGTTACCTCAATGGCTGTTATCGGTCTCTTTGGATCTTTCGCAATTCCAATCTGGCTTCGTTGGCGCAAGGGTGATGCCTTCAAGCAAGGTGAATGGAATCTTGGAAAGAAGTGGAAGTGGATGGCTCCAGTTGCAGTCCTTGAGATTGTGATTGTTTCTATCTACTTCATCATGCCAACAACTCCAGCTGGAGTTTGGTGGAGTTCAAAGTTCGATATTCATGCTGCTAACTACACCCCAATCACATTCCTTGTTGTGATCGGTGGGGCGCTTCTCTGGTGGGTACTTGGCGCCAAGAAGTCATTTAAGGGTGCTGTTCGCACACTTGATTAATCTCTCGTAATAATCACTAAAGCCGCTAGGAATAAACTCCCAGCGGCTTTAGTATTTCCACGTTAAACATCGCCCTAGGAGGAGTTAGATGCGCGTCGATAAGAAAGTAGCGATCGTTACCGGAGCTGGTTCAGGAATTGGCGAGGCAAGTGCAATCCGATTAGCTGAAGAGGGCGCCACTGTGATCTGCGCTGATATCAACGGGGCTGCCGCACAATCAGTTGCGCAAGGCATTGTTGCTTCTGGCGGCAAGGCCACATCTGCTGCGATAGATATCTCTGATGACAAGCAGTGTGACGCGGTTGTTGCATCTGCCATTAAGGATTTTGGAACTGTCGATATCTTGGTCAATAACGCAGGTGTAAATCTTCCCGGTGTATTCCATGAGGTTACCAATGAGACAATTGATAGAACTCTTTCAGTAAATATCAAAGGCGCGATGTATTTAACTCGCGCGGTTCTGCCTGCGATGCTCAAACAAGGCAGCGGCTCGATCGTGAATATGTCCAGTGTTAATGGTTTGGTCTCAGAGCCCTTCTTAAGTGTTTACTCTGCATCAAAGGGTGCGATCGTGATGTTCACCCGGGGTATTGCTCTTGACTACGCAAAGACCGGCGTGCGCTGCAATGCGATCTGCCCTGGTTGGGTTGATACTCCCATCAATCATGCTCACGCGAAGATGCTTGGGGGCTTAGACCACGTCTATAAAACTATTGATTCATTCCAACCTATTGGACGTCCTGGAACTCCCAGGGAAATTGCAAACCTTGTGCTTTTCCTTGCCTCGGATGAATCTTCGTTTATGACCGGATCAATTGTCTCCGCAGATGGCGGAATGACTGCGCAATAGTTAACTTGCTAGAACTGCTCTGCCCCAGCGCTGAATAAATGGCTTCCAAATCTCGGCAAGCTCTTTTTCTACGCGGGCAAATTCATCTTGAATCGAAGATTTTCCAGATTCTTTAAATGCATTATCTGCGTCGGCTTCCCAGCGCTTGACGATCGCCAGATCAATCTCTGGATGAAATTGCACGCCATAGCTTTTAGAGCCAATTCGATAAATTTGATTGGCGCAGACTTCACTTGACGCGAGAAGTGTGGCTCCTCGGGGTAACTCGGTGACTAGATCTTCATGCCATTGAGCAACGGGAAGTGATGTAGTGAAATCAAAAATCTGATCATCAGCACTTGTTGGGTTGATCGAATAGACGCCCACTTCGCCAACTGCTGCGCGCTCCACATTGCCGCCACCTGCGATGGCAAGCAACTGAGTGCCAAGACAGATTGCAAAGATGGGAATATCACGGTCGATGGCATCTTTAAGAAGTGCGCGTTCTGCCGGAAGCCACGGGGCAACGTGATCATCTGTGGCGCTCATATGTCCACCCAGTGGCATGAGAGCGCAAATGTCATCTGGAACAGTTGTAGGAACTTTTTCACCTTCGTAGGCACGAAGAATTCTTATTTCAAAACCTAGCTCCATTAGCCATCTGCCAGCTAGATGTGGTGGATCTGTCTCGTCGTTTTGAATGGCGAGGATGGTTTTCGTTGAAGACATGTATTAGTAAACAGTCACCGGACATGTCAGAGTGCGAGTAATTCCTGGCACTGCTTGAACTTTGGAAAGAATAGAACGTCCGAGCTCTTCCATGCTTGGCGCCTCTGCGCGCATCACAACGTCATAAGGACCTGTGACTGCTTCAGCGAGGGTCACGCCAGCAATGGCTGAGACTGACTTGGCAACGGAACCTGCCTTGCCAACATCGGTTTGAATCAAGATGTATACCTGTACGGACATGGCTCTAGGCTACTCCCAGTTAGATAAATAGTGGAATGGAATTTTGTGGCCTCTGAAACCGAGCTGATCACCGCCATCAAGGCGGTATTTGCCAGCGCCACAAGCGAGCGCGTCCTGATCGGAATTGGCGATGACGCGGCGGTAGTGAGCGTTCCAAAGGTGCGAGGTGAAGGTAAAGCAGTACTTGCAACCGATATGGCCGTGGAGGATGTTCACTTCAATAGATCGTGGTCTTCGCTATTTGAAATTGGCGCAAAGACAACGGCGGCAAATCTTGCAGATATTTATGCGATGGGCGGGGTTCCAGAATTTCTTCTCGTTGCTGCCGCTATACCAGCAAACTTTTCAGCCCAGGATGCAACAGAACTTGCCCGCGGAATTGTGGATGAAGCACAGAAAGTAGGCGCTGTTGTTGTGGGTGGCGACATCAGTAAATCTGAGAAGCTAGTGCTCACTATCTCTGTCTATGGAAGTGTGAAAGATCCGATTACAAGAAGCGGCGCGCAAGTGGGAGATATCGTCATCATCTCTGACTTTCCAGGAAAATCTGCCAGCGGATTAGCGTTACTCAAGCAAGGTATAAATGATGAGCGCTGCTCATTTCATAAAAGACCGATAGTGAATTACCCAGCTGCGCGCGATTTCGCGCTAGCCGGGGTCTCATCGATGATTGATACCAGCGATGGCCTTGTTTCAGAGCTGACGCATATTGCGAATGCATCTGGTGTGGGAATTGAAATTAGAACTCATGAGGATGAAGTTATAGATTTTCATGGGGGAGAAGACCATGTCTTTGTGGCGACTATCTCACCGCATCTTCCCTTCCCTCGCCAGGCAATTGAGATTGGCAAGGTTGTCTTGGGTAAGGGTGTGCGCATCAACGCAGTTCCTGCAGTTCATGAAGGCTACAAACACTTTTCATAGGCCTTTGCTTTAAAGATGCAGGCGCAAGATCCCCATACTAAGATTTGGCTGTTGTTTCCGGGGTCGGTGTAATTCCGAACCGGCGGTTATAGTCCGCGACCCGAGGCCAGCCAGGCATCGGTGGAACTGGTGAAATTCCAGTACCGACAGTTAAAGTCTGGATGAGAGGGAGCAGCAGAGAAGAGTCTGTCGTGTCATTTATACATTGGCTATTTAATGCCCAAGTTCATTTCGGTTCGAAATCCATTTATTGGAAAGAAATTATTGGAAACGTCTTTGGTCTTGCAAGCGCGCTCCTTGGAATGCGTCGCAAGATGTGGACGTGGCCGGTAGGAATTATCGGAAACGTTCTCCTTTTCACCTTATTTATCGGTGGACTTACAGATCACAATCAACAAACAAAGGTGATGCTGGGTCAAGCAGGCCGTCAAGTCCTCTTCATTTTGGTCAGCGTTTATGGCTGGCAGAAGTGGATTAGAAATCGCGAAGCTGATGGCTCACAAAAGCCAGTCAAAATTCGCTGGAC
>JBAWYW010000008.1:0-14604 GCA_037143395.1 Actinomycetes bacterium
AAGACGTCGATAAATTTAAAAGTGTATAAAAGGTGCAATAACGCATAAACAGGATATTCAATAAAAGGAGCTAAAAATGCCAGAGAAAACAGAAGAAGAGACCCCTAAGAAGTCGCTGATCTCACGCCTTGAAGAAGAGGGCGATGTTGCGGCCGACTACCTAGAGGGATTATTAGATATCGCAGACCTCGATGGAGATATCGATATCGATGTTGAGAACGAGCGAGCAGCGTTGGCTATTGCCGGAGGCAAGCTAGGTCACCTAGTAGGAGAACGCGGAGAGGTACTTGACGCACTCCAGGAGCTCACTCGGCTTGCTGTACACACGAGCTTGGGCGAGCGCAGCCGCTTGATGCTCGATATTGATAACTTCCGCAGCTCCAAAAAAGAGGAGTTAGCCAAGCTAGCCCACGAGATTGCTGAAGAAGTGAAGTCCACGGGGGAGCAGATCAAGCTCAAGCCAATGAATGCCTTTGAACGTAAGGTCATCCACGACACCATCCAGGAAATAGGCCTCACCAGCGAGTCCGAAGGCGAAGAGCCAAACCGCTGCGTGGTTGTCCTGCCTCAGGAGTAATTACCCTCTGTGAGCGTTTCACGTGAAACACTCCTAGCCGAGTACTTCAAAGAAAATGGCCCTAAGGCCGACCGCTATGCCCAGATCCTTGCCACGTGGGGGATTGAGCGAGGCCTGATCGGCCCCAAAGAGGGCGAGCGCATCTGGGATCGCCATATTGCTAACTGCCTTCCCGTCACCACGCTGATCCCTGAGGCGAGTAAAATTGTAGATATCGGCTCCGGGGCAGGATTGCCCGGCATAGTTATTGCCCTCGCCAGGCCAGATCTAACCGTGACCTTGATAGAACCCCTCCAAAGGCGGGTTGATTTTCTAAGTGAAGTGATTGCCGAACTAGATCTGCCCGTCGAGGTGATCCGTGGCAAGGCCGAAAGCGTGAAAAAGGGCTTTGATATTGTCACAGCCAGAGCTGTTGCCCCGCTGCCAAAGCTTCTGCCCATGAGTTGGCATTTGGTAAAGGCCGGAGGATCACTCCTAGCGATGAAGGGTGAATCGGCCCAAGAGGAGATCGATCAAACACCGCCCCAAAAGAGGTCAACGACCACTTTGCACCTCATTGAATTGCCAGATTTTGAGCCAGCACGGGTGATCCAAGTTCATCGCCAGCCCTAAGCATGCTTAACTGCGCCCATGGATCAGGCAGGCAAGAAAGTCATTGGAATCAGGCGCCTGAAAGAGGCGATGCCTACCCCGATCAAAACAAGAATTTTTACAGTCGCCAATCAAAAAGGCGGAGTCGGTAAAACCACGTCAGCGGTGAACCTTGCAGCAGCGCTGGCAATGGGAGGCCTTAAAGTTTTGGTGATCGATCTAGATCCGCAGGGCAATGCTTGTACGGCGTTAGGCGTTGACCGCGAAAACTTACCCGGAATGTATGAAGTATTAGTAGAAGAAATGCCGCTTTCAGAGACCATCCAAAAGGTCGCTGGTTTTCCGGCGTTGGAATGTGCCCCAGCAAATAAGGAACTAGCAGGAGCAGAAATTGCACTTGTTACTTTTGTTGCTCGCGAAAGTATTTTAAAAAACGCTCTCACAAAATATTTATCAGAACGCGATGCGCGCGGTGATCGATTGGATTATGTAATTATCGATTGTCCGCCATCTCTTGGTCTATTAACAATTAACGCACTTACCGCAACAGAGGAAGTACTTGTTCCAATTCAATGTGAGTACTACTCACTTGAAGGAATTTCATTATTGATGGAAACACTTGGCAAAGTTCAAAAAGCGCTGAATCCACTTGCTCGTGTGAGCACAATTCTTTTAACGATGTTTGATTCACGAACACGTTTAGCAAATGATGTTGCAGATGATGTACGCAGACATTTCCCAAATGAACTTATCGATATTCCAATTCCACGCGCAGTAAGAGTTTCAGAGGCGCCATCATTTAATCAAACTGTCATGACATACGATGCATCATCTCCGGGCGCCATTGCTTACCTAGGAGCTGCTCGTGAAATTGCTCGACGAGGAAGCGCTGCATAATGGCAACACGTAAAGGCGGTCTTGGTAGAGGGCTAGATGCACTTATTCCCACAACACCTATCGGGGATATAACAAATAATTCAGGAGTTGTTGTTGGTTCCGCATTTGAAGTTGATATCAATGCGATTGCTCCAAACCCCAAGCAACCCAGAACAGTTTTTGATGAAGAAGCACTTGCAGAACTTGCAGCATCTATTAAAGAGGTAGGTGTATTACAACCTCCTGTTGTTCGCGACTTAGGTTCGGGCCGCTATGAATTAATTATGGGTGAGCGTCGCCTTCGTGCAACAAAGCTTGCTGGTCTTAAAACAATTCCTGTCATTATTCGACAGAGTAAAGATAATGAAATGCTCCGCGAAGCTTTGCTAGAAAACATTCACCGCAGCCAACTCAATCCTCTTGAAGAGGGCGCCGCGTATCAAAACTTGCTCAATGACTTTGGTTATACCCACGACGAACTTGCTATCAAGATTGGTAAGTCTCGCCCTGCCATTACAAATACCCTTCGCCTACTTAATTTGCCCGCATCGGTACAGCGCAAGGTTGCAGCAGGAATTCTTTCTGCAGGTCATGCCCGCGCGCTTCTAGCTTTGACTGATGGCGCCGAGATTGAAAAGCTTGCTAATCGCATTGTTGCTGAGGGATTGAGCGTTCGCGCAGTTGAAGAGATCGTTGCAATGACTGCTGGAAAAGAAAAGACCGCCCCAACAAAGAGCGCTAAGACAGTAAGCCCGCGTCTTAAAGAGATTGAAAACAGGCTGGCAGACAAACTAGATACACGCGTAAGCGTTGAACTGGGGCTTGCTAAAGGAAAAATTACGATCGAATTCGCTGATTTAGAAGATTTAGAGCGAATTCACAAAATTATTTAATTACTGAAGTTCTCTAATTTCCATCTCGGTCTTGATGACCCCACCGAGTGCCTTGATACCTTCTCTGATTCTCTCTGGAGTTGGGTAGCAATATGCCAAGCGCATTGACCAGGATCCAAAGCCATCTGCATAAAAGGCAGTACCTGGAACGTAGGCAACTTTTGCGACAATCGCTTTTGGCATCAGGGCAGTTGTATCGATCTCTGGAGGCAAAGTAACCCAGACATAAAAACCGCCGCCTGGCTTTGTCCATGTAGCGCTCTTTGGAAAGTGCTCATCCAAGCTTTCAAGCATGGCATCTCTGCGCACTTTATATAACTTACAAAACGATGCAATCTGATCGCGCCATGGTTGATCCGCTAAATATCCGCTGATAGCCAATTGAGAGAAATTAGACGGACAGAGAATTGAGCTTTCAGAGGCAATAACAAGTTTTTCTTTCAGCGACGGTGGAACTAGAGCCCAACCAACGCGGAATCCTGGAGCAATAGTTTTTGAAAATGATCCAAGGTAAATCACATTCTCTGAATCTGAAGCGCGCATCGCATTTGGTGATGGCTTATCAAAGCCAAGGAGACCATATGGATTATCTTCAACTACAAAGATTTTTTCCTTCTGGCATATTTCAAGAATTTCGGTACGACGCTCTGCAGGGAGCAATACACCTGCTGGGTTTTGGTAATTAGGAATGAGGTAAAGGAATTTAATTTTCTGACCACGAGCACGTACCTCAGCAATTGCATTACGCAGCGCTTCAGGAATAAGACCATTGTCATCCATCGCAACGTGAACGACACTTGCTTCATATTGTTTGAATGTTCCAAGCGCTCCCACATAGGAAGGAGCTTCAACTAATACAACGTCACCTGGATCAATGAAAATTCTTGAGATCAGATCAAGTGCTTGTTGTGAACCCGTCGTAATAATCACATCATCTGGATGAGCCTTAATTCCTTCAAGTGCCATCACTTCGCAGATTTGTTCGCGAAGCTTTGGATGTCCTTGTCCGCTTCCATATTGCAAAGCTTCAGCGCCATTATTAGCAATAAGTTTTTCTACGACTCCCGCCATCATGTCCATAGGAAGAGCAGAGAGATTTGGCATTCCACCAGCGAGTGAAACAATTTCAGGGCGGGATGCAACAGCAAAGAGTGATCGAATTTCACTTGCCTTCATCAACTCTGCGCGATGAGCAAAGCGCTCTGGCAGATTGAGGTCTACTCCCGTGCGAAGGCGCGTGACGTTACCTTCAGAGGAGGAGCGTGAAACCGGGGAAGTCATGGCCTAATTCTGCCATAGGTATTGCAAAGCCAGAGGCGCTATTTACGTAAGCCAGCCCTGCGTAGATCTGAGACTTTGAGAGTTCCAGTCTTTGCATCATTTTCAGAGCTCAAATAAAGCCTCTGAATTGCGATCAACATCGCCTCAACGAGTGTTTCACGAAATGCAGGATCAGCAATCTTTTTACTATCGCCTGGATTGCTGTGATAACCAAGATCAATGCGAACAGTTGGTGATTTGGTTAGACGCAAGATGTCCCATGTTTTTGCGTGAGTGCGGCAATTGAGTAAGTCAGTTCGGGCACATATTTCTCTTTGGACAAGATTGGCAAAGCGCTCGCCAACGATGGAGTGAATGCCATGCGATTCACTGCCATAGTAATAAGTCGCCACACCATGAGCAGTCTCATTTGGGTACTCATCCTGGCGCAGGGAAATTACAAGATCCGGAGTTGAGTTATTTGCACTTTCAATTCTCTCTTGCTCACTTGGATTTGTCTGGGCATTACGGGTCATAAAGACATTTATGCCCAGTGCTATTAGTCGCCCCTCTAAACGTTGTGCAAGATCAAAGATTTCAGGCAAGCCCGCTGGATCTAAAACAATGACCTTTCCTGCAAGGGCAGGCCCCTTACCAGTGCGATTTACTTCATCACGCAATTGAATAGGAGCGCCACCTGAAACTATTTTCATTAAGCGCATCATCGACATAACGGTTGCAGGACCACATTGCCCGTCGACTTTTACCCCCACAGATTTCTGAAATTCTTTAAGCGCTGTTTCAGTGTTACCACCAAAAATTCCATCAACCCGTCCGCAGTTAAATCCCATTTCGCTCAGTTGTGACTGAAGATGAGCGACATCATCTCCGCGCATTGGTGGTTCAACAAGGGAGAGTGTGCGATCTCCTAATTTCCACCGCGCTTCTTCAAGTGAACGAAGTGTGATCGCGTCAACAATCCCGCTAATGGTTAATCCTCGAGCTTGCTGAAACGCTTTAACCGCTTGGGTGACGGCATCATCAAAACTATTTTTGGCGGCAGGCAAATAACCTAACCTGAATAAATAATCAGTGAGCTGTGAAACAAGATCGCCCGACTCACCTTGAGTGATATCGGGCGTCATGATAAAACGTTATGCGATGGTTAGATAAAAGCTTCGAGGTCTTTAAGAATCGCAGGCTTTGGCTTTGCGCCAACAATGCTCTTCACAACTTCCCCGCCGACAAAAACATTCATTGTTGGGATTGATTGGATCCCATATTTCATTGCAATAGAAGGCTCTTCATCTGTGTTGAGCTTAACAATCTTGATCTTCGCGCCATGTTCAGTTGCGATCTCTTCCAAAATTGGGCCAACTGCGCGGCATGGACCACACCACTCTGCCCAAAAATCAACGAGTACCGGTGTTGTGCTCTTCAAAACTACTTCATCAAAAGTAGCTGTTGTTACTGGCTGGGTTGCTCCCATTTTCTTCTCCTATTTTTAGTTTAAAGTCTTGGTAATTCTAGTGATGGGATAGAAACTTTTCAGCATCTAGGGCTGCCTGGCATCCTGAGCCCGCAGCTGTAATTGCTTGGCGGTAGGTGTGATCAACGAGATCACCACAGGCAAATACACCTGAGAGGTTTGTTCGAGTCGAACGTCCATCAACCTTCACATACCCTTCAGAGTCCAAGTCAACTTGTCCTGCAAGTAGTTCACTTCTTGGAAGGTGACCAATAGCGACAAAGAGCGCAGTAAGTGCGCGTTCTGACTCTTTACCATCAACTGTGCTTCGCAATTTAAGCCCGGTCATGTTATCTGCGCCAAGTACATCTATAACTTCGGTATTCCATACAACTTCAATTTTTGGATTAGCAAGCACACGGTCAACCATGATTTTTGAAGCACGGAATGAATCGCGGCGGTGAATAATGACAACTTTCTTAGCAAACTTAGTTAAGAAACTTGCCTCCTCCATTGCGGAGTCTCCTCCACCAACAACAGCTATTTCATGATCGCGAAAGAAGAAACCATCACAGGTTGCACACCATGAAACACCACGGCCTGAAAGTCTTTTTTCGTTCTCTAAACCAATTTCTTTATATGCTGAACCTGTTGCCAAAATAACGGCGCGAGCTTTAAGTACATTTCCTGAGCCATCTGTCAGAGTCTTAACATCTCCATCAAGTTTCATGTCTACGATGTCATCACGAACAAGCTTTGTTCCAAATTTTTCACACTGTGCTTTAAGTGAGTCCATAAGATCTGGTCCCATTACACCTTCAGGGAAGCCAGGAAAATTTTCTACTTCGGTCGTATTCATGAGGGCGCCGCCCGCAGTGACTGAACCTTCATAAAGAACGGGTTCAAGTTGCGCTCTAGCTGCGTAGATGCCAGCGGTATAACCAGCTGGTCCTGAACCTACAATTACTAGGTCGTGAATCTTTTCGCTCATCTGCGCACCTTATCTTTTAACTTATCTATTTCGCTTGAAGAACAACCCAAAGGCGGTGCCGACTTCATCGATCTTAAAGAGCTTGGCTACACCAAGGTATCCCAAACCACTTACCCCTAGAACAATTACTAGCCGAATAACATTCCCACCAGGTATGTGCTCTCGCACAAGGAAGAGTGGCACCGCTATTACCGCGAAGATTCCAGCAAGTTTTGCGTAGAGCCCGGCAATCTCACCAAGGTGAATGACAATCCCGTAACGATGTAAGAGGCGAACAGTTGTCCACGCCCCAACGTAGTAACTCAAGGTAAGGGCGATAGCTAACCCAACAGTCACCCACTTGGCAGGAAGTGCGAGAGCAGCAGCGACTGATACAACACTTGCGACGACATTCATGATGAGATTGCTGAAGACTTGTAATTTAATATTCTCAAAAGCATTCAAACCGCGAAGTGCAATGAGGTTAATACTCAGGGGAAGTAGGCCTAAAGAGAAACCTGCTAATACATACCCAAGGTATTGGCTATCGGCGTGTGAAATTCCAAAGAAGAGTGCATGGCAGATCATTGGCCCAAAGAGCAGAAATGCAATGGCGCTTGGAACTGTGGCTATTCCGACTAACCGAATAGCGCGGACAAGCTGGTCGTGAACTCTTTTAATATCTTTATCTAATACATGCGCAGACATCGTCGGCAGCAGAGCGGTAACAATAGATATTGTTATTACTGAGTGTGGAAGCATCAAGATAAGAAAAGCGTTTCCATACGGTGTATAGCCAACACCTGTCGCTATACCGGCCTTTGCTGCTCTTACAGCGGCGCTTGTCGAAAGGTTTACTGTTACTAAATAACTCAATTGTGAAATCGCAGCAAATGCAAGTGTCCAGGTTGCAAGGTGGAGAGATTTGCGAATTTCTGGATCTTTCCAATCAAAACGTGCACGAATTTTGATCTGTGTTTTTTTAATAACTGGAACAAGAAATCCCACTTGGGCAACAAAACCTAAGGTTGTCCCGATACCTAAAATTGTTGCTTGACCATCTGAGACAGTGGATGCACTCCAACCCTTTGATATATGAAGAAAATACGCAAAGACAAAGATCACAATAATGTTGTTAGCAACAGGCGCCCACATCATTGGCCCAAATTTTCCTTTTGCGTTAGCTACTTGACCAAGAAGAGCAAAAAGACCCATGAAGAAGATTTGTGGCAGGCAGTAGCGCATAAACAAAACGGTGAGGTGAAATTCAGGCCTTCCAACATAACTACCGGCAAATAACCGAACAAGAAGTGGGGCTGCAATTACTGAGATCACAGTAAGGCTTCCAAGCACAACACAGGTTGCGGTCAGTAACCGAGAGATAAATGCTGAACCGCCATCAGGTTGACGAATTGCTCGGACCATCTGAGGGACAAAGACTGCAGTGAGCGCGCCACCAATAACTAAGTTATACAAAATATTTGGCATTGTATTTGCGACGTTATAGGTATCACCAAGTAGCCCAGTACCTAAAACTGCTACGAGTAAGAGTCCTCGGATCAAGCCCGTTACTCGAGAGACGATTGTTCCAATAGCCATCGTTGCCGATGAGCGAACTAATGCATCATCTGTGCTCATTTATTTCGCTTTCTGATGCGTCTAATGCTTTGAACACTTGCAGCTAGGAATAACAATATTGCAGCTCCGGTTGTTAACCAGGTAGCAATTGGGCTGATTACTCGAATGTTCAATGGGTAAACGCCTGCGTCTCCCAATCTTGTTCCACTCCTCGTACTAAGCGCAACGGTGAGTCCAGAGCGACCAGATGTGAGAACTTCTACAGAAACAAATACTTGTGTCTTTGATTTAGGGCGAAGACTGACTGCTTGGTTGCCATGGACAATTATTCGAGCATTTCGTGGGGACACTTTCATGTTGACAGTAATTGCTTGAGGAAAATCATTTACTAATGTAATTGGCAACTTTTGTCGTTCGGAAGTGATTGTAAATTTACCGGGTGTTAAACGAACTAAATGTGTGAGGGCATAAGCATTAGCAGTCAGGTCACGTAAAAGGTAATCGCGCCTTGATTTTGATAAAAGCGGGTTCAAAGTCTTGATCAAAGCCAAACGGTATGTATCAATTTTTTCCGCATCAATATATGCAGCCGTCTCATCAAAGGCCACCGCATCAGCTTTTATAGAGGCAATGTCGCTTCTTTGAAGAGGAAAAGTTGAAGAAGAATCAAAGCCTGTTGGTGGGTTAACCGGGCGCTCTAACAATGATTGAAGTTTTGTCTGCGAAATAGTTAGTAAATAACTTTCATTGTGAGAACTCAGCTGTCTCACCCAATATGCAGAAGGGTTTCCATAAACCAAAGCTGTTACCGGCGCATAGCCAACGTCACGTTTGAGTTGTGCTAGCCATGCTTGTGCAAAGAGTTGTCCAACACCTGGCTGGTTGTTTGTTAGCTTATAACCATTTGACATATCAGTGACTTCGTCAATGAGAGCAGGATCGATGAGCCAAAGTATGTTTCCATTGGGAGGACTAAAAACAATTTGTCCCAGCCTTCCATTGACACCAAGTTGAGTTGCCAAATTGTCATCCACAAACTGCCCATTGATTTGCCTGTGAGTGGGTTCGGTCAGCAGAACAGTTGTTTGTGCCTCGGCGATTGGAAGGGCAGAAAATGTAAAGATCAATGCGATAGCGGCTATAACTAAGCGCTTCATACTTTTAACTCGCCAGATTTAGCAATCAGTTTCTTCTCATCTGGGTATGCAAGTAAGTTAACAATTTCTTCTAGTGGGAACCACCCAACATCATCGACTTCTGTAATTTGCGGGGCAAGAGTTCCACCCACTTTGCGAAATAAATAATGGTGGACAGTCTTATGAATTCTTTTTCCACTTGCCATAAACCAAAAATCGATGACACCTAGCTCTCGAGCAATTTCACTTTCAATCCCAGTCTCTTCGTGGACTTCACGTATGGCAGCCATCTCTGGTGTTTCACCAGCTTCAATGTGTCCTTTTGGAAGCGACCAGAGCAAACGCTCTCGCGATGCATCCTTTAAATCTCTACGTCCGATAAGAAGGCCTTTTGTTCCGGTTTCATCGATAACTAATCCACCAGCGCTGACTTCATCAACGCGTTTGGCATAGGTGCTATGCCTTTTAGGTTTTCTAGGCTCTGATTTTTTGGCAGGCGGATGTGGTGTTGTAGCGCTTGTTGCTGCTACAGAATTAGTAGAAGTTGGTGTTTGTGGGCCCGCTGGACGCCGTCTCCGACGATTCTTCCGCTTCGCTTCGCCACCCGCACCAGGTGCCGGGGTCATAAGAGAAGGGTACTGCTCTAGCCTTGCCTACTGGGAAGGGGGATACATGAATAATCCAAAAAATATTGCGACCGAGTTGGCGCTTACCGCTCTGGATGCGCAATCCCCCATGATCTCTTCGCTGGTCGCCGCGTATAAGTCTGCTGGATTTACTTTGGCATTAGTGGGTGGACCAGTCCGCGATGCAATTTTAGGCCGACTTGGAAATGACTTAGATTTCACAACAAATGCAAGACCAGAAGATTCAACAAAAATTCTCAAACAATGGGCAGATGCAGTATGGGAAATTGGCGCAGCATTTGGAACGATTGCGGCAAAAAAAGATGATCACTCAATTGAAATTACAACATATCGCTCTGAAAGCTACGACTCAACATCACGTAAGCCGGATGTTGATTTTGGTGATTCAATCGAAGGTGATTTAGCGCGAAGAGATTTCACAGTCAATGCCATGGCACTTGAGCTCACCGGAGATCAGCCAGAATTTATTGATTTATTTAATGGTGTTGAAGACTTGGCGAAGAAAGTATTGCGAACTCCAGGAAGCCCGGAAGATTCTTTCTCCGATGACCCACTACGGATGATGCGCGCTGCAAGATTTATGAGTCAACTTGATTTCACCGTTGCACCAGAAGTCATTGAAGCGATGACCAAGATGGCTGACAGGCTTTCAATTATTTCATCAGAGCGCATTAGAGATGAATTCACAAAAATACTTATGTCACCTAACCCGCGTCTTGGTTTAGTTCTACTTGTTGAAACTGGTCTGGCCGAACATTTCTTGCCTGAGCTTCCAAAACTTAAACTCGAAATTGATGAGCACCACCACCATAAAGATGTATATGAACATACTTTGACCGTATTAGATCAGGCGATTGCACTTGAGCCCCGCTTAGGTGGACCAGATCTGGTCATTCGACTTGCTGCTCTTATGCACGATATTGGTAAACCACGTACACGCGAACTTATTCCTGGTGGCGGCGTTTCATTCCATCACCACGAAGTTGTTGGCGCGAAGATGACAAAAAAGCGGCTGCAGGAACTGCGCTTTGATGGCGACACAATCGAAGCGGTTTCCACACTTGTTTTCCTACATCTTCGTTTTCATGGATATGGAAGTGGCGAATGGACTGATTCAGCAGTGCGTCGCTATATCCGTGATGCCAGCCCACTTCTTGAACATTTGCATGTTCTCACACGCGCAGATTGCACAACCCGCAATAAACGTAAAGCAGAACAATTATCTGCAATCTATGATTCTTTAGAAGAGCGCATCACAACACTTAAAGCGCAGGAAGAGTTGGATCAAATTCGCCCTGATCTAGATGGTGGCCAAATTATGGAAATTCTTGGGATTAAACCTGGGCCAATCGTTGGCGAGGCTTATTCATTTCTATTGGAATTACGCCTAGATCGTGGACCGCTTGGCATTGATGCTGCAACAACAGAGTTATTGAACTGGGCGCGCGATAAAAAACTTACTTGAGCGCAGCAATACCAATGAGGTTACAAGGTAAACAGCACAGACAAATATAGGCAAAATTATTGATTTTCCACTCGTTGGAAGTATGAGAGCTGCAAGTATTGCTCCTGAAACGATCATGCTATTTGTTGCAACATCATAAAACGCAAATACACGGCCACGATATTCGTCAGCGATTTGTGATTGCACAAGAGCGTCATTTGTCACCTTTACAGCTTGCCCGCACATACCAACAAAAAATGCTGCCGTGATCAGCGCCCACTCTTTTTGGTATAGAGCAAAAACTAAAAGCAACGGGATAGGTGCTGACATCATGAGACGAATCCAACGATGCCTTCCAAAATATCCAACAAAAAGTGGCGTCATAAGAGAACCAATTCCGATTCCAACACCTGCGACTGCCAAAGCAAATGCAAAGGCTGAAAGTCCAGCGTCAGGATTATTTGATGCATTAAACGTATTGCGCTCAAGCAGAAGCCCGGCAAGCAAAAGTGATGTAAGACCACCGCGTTGAATAGCTGTTGCAGCAATACCACGCAATGCATCAGGGTGATTTTTTAATATATTAAAACCATGTTGGAGCTCTCTCCAACCCTGAATCTTTTTTGTAATTTCATGCTCGGTAGGGCCAATTTGTTTATGAGAAAATCTTCTAGTTGCTAATGCAGCAAGTAAGTAGCATGCGATAGCAAAAAAAAGTACACGGGAATCTGAAACATCACTTTTACTGCTGTGGTCAAATATCTTCTTTAATCCAATTCCAATCCCACCACCAATAACAACTCCGATACTTCCACCGGTAACGGCCATTGCGTTTGCGGAGATCAAATCATCTTTTGAAACTACAAGTGGTAATCCTGCTGAAAGCCCAGAGAGAATTAGACGATTAATGCCAAATGCGACGAGGACAAAGAGTGTTAACGAGATGCCAGTATGACCACCCTTAATCAGCAATATGATCGCAAGTAGATCGATAGCACGAATGATGTTGGCAATCTGAACGATTTTCTTTCTTGAGAATCTATCTAAGAAGACGCCTGCGTATGGTCCGACAAGTGAGTAGGGAAGTAAAACCACAGCGAATGCAAATGCTGCTGCTACAGCGTTTGGTTGGCGTTCCGGAGAGAAGAGCACAAAGGAGGCAAGTGCAGATTGGAATATTCCATCACCAATCTGTCCGGTCCATCTAATAGATAGTAAGGCTGGCAATTTGCTGCCAGGGTGAAATGGCCAGCTGCTTAACCTCTTATATACGGGCAGCTTCTGCATAAGGTAAGCGTAGTTAAGAAGAAAGGTTTATTCTTATTACTTATGTGGAGTCGCCGTGATGCCGTTGATTATTCACTTAAACGTCGGGCAACTCTGGTCGCACTTTTTAAAGGTTCAAGTTCTGCTCTAGATGCCTGCGACGCAGACCCTTACTTAAAGAGCGCCGCGAAATATCACGGCGAGAGGGTTGAGCGTTTGTGTCCTGTTTGCCGTAAACAAGAAATGGTGGAATTGCGTTATGCATTTGGCGATCAACTCGGCCAATACTCAGGTCGCATTAAGACGTCTGGTGAATTAGATGAAATGCAGAACGAATTTGGTGAATTCCGGGTCTATATCGTGGAAGTGTGCCAAGGCTGTGGGTGGCACCACCTCATATATTCATTCAAGTTAGGTGACGGGAAGTACCGTAAACCGCCGCGCAAGGTACGCACCCTTGAAGATGAGGACTACGCGAAACGATAGCCTTGCACCGTGATTGATAGAGAGAACCTTCGTACCTGGTTTATCAGGGGAACCATATTCACACTCGGTGGTGGTTTTGTTCTCTTCTCACTTCTTTTTGCTTATGCATATTTTACTGTTCACATCCCCGATCCAAATGCCTATGTAAATAGTCAAGCAACGGTGATCGAGTATGCAGATGGAACTCCCATTGGTCGTATCGGAGCAGAAGATAGAGTGAGTGTTCCTCTTGCAAGTGTTCCTCTTAATTTACGTCATGCGATTATGGCCGCAGAGGATAAAAACTATTACAACGAACATGCCTTTAGCCCAACAGGAATTATCCGAGCTTTGTATCACAACCTCCGCGGAGGATCACTTCAAGGTGGCTCAACTATTACCCAGCAATATGCGAAGACTGCGTTTTTAACACCACAGAGAAGTATCCAGCGGAAAATTAAAGAAATAGTTATCGCTGTAAAACTTGAGCAACAGTTATCAAAAGATCAAATTTTTGAAAGTTACCTCAACACAATTTATTTCGGCCGGGGTTCTTATGGCGTGCAGACTGCGTCAGATGTTTTCTTTAACCGACATGTCAATCAACTAACAATTGCCCAAGACGCAGTTTTAGCGAGCGTACTTAATGCACCTGGTTATTACGATCCAGCAAATGGACCTCAATACCTTGCTCGCCTTAAAGCTCGTTGGCAATATGTAATAGATGGAATGGTTAAAGAGAATTGGATTACAAAACAGCAAGCTGCAAAGCAGGTATTTCCAGATATTCAACCGCGGGTTGCATCAGGGTCATTAGCTGGTCCAAAAGGATATGTAATCTCATGGGTTCAAAATCAATTACAAACCCTTGGCTTCACCCAAGAACAACTGCAGCAAGGTGGCTTAGTTGTTAAGACAACACTTGAAAAGCAAGCACAAGAAGCAGCTGTTGATGCAGTTTCAAAACGCACACCTGCCGATAAACAAGGAAACCTCCGCGTTGCCCTCGTTTCTATTAGGCCTGGTACAGGTGAAGTTGTCGCTATGTACGGCGGGCAGGATTACTTAAAGAGCCAACTCAATAACGCTACGCAATCTATTGCTGCAGCAGGTTCATCCTTCAAACCATTTGCGCTCATTGCAGCCCTCCAGCAAGGAATTTCGCTGGAGTCTGTATGGAATGGAACTTCTCCTCAAGTTTTCTTTGATCCAGGTTCACAAACCCCGTATTCAGTTTTCAACTATGGAAACGAACAATTTCCAAACGTGAGTTTGCTCGATGCAACCGCACACTCAGTAAATACTGTATTCGTTCCACTGACAATAAAAGTTGGACCTCAAAATATTATTGATATCGCCCGCCAAGCAGGAATTCCACAATCTGTTGCGATGGTTGCAGGACCTTCTGTGGCACTTGGTGTTGCTAGCCCCCA
>JBAWYW010000009.1:0-13294 GCA_037143395.1 Actinomycetes bacterium
TTGCCACAACATCGTGGCTAGTCATTCCTCCCGTTTTGTTAACGAGCAAGAATCCGTTAGTCATCGAAGGCCTATTCGTGACTCTTATATGGGTCAGGCTCACCAATGGGTTTTGCTTGAGCGCGAAGTTTTGCGAGCTCAGCATCAGCAGCGCGAACAGATGACATGAGATCATTCATCGCAGTTGCAGATTCCTGTAAACCATCGGCAAAAAATTCAATAGTTGGCGTAATGCGCAAACCAAGTGCGTTACCAACTTCTCGGCGAACTAGCCCCCTTGAAGAAGTGAGCGCCGCAGCTGTCGCAGATTGAGCGTCACCATCCCCAAGAACTGTGTAGAAAACAGATGCTTGCTGTAGATCACCTGTCACTCGAACATCTGTGATCGTGATGAAACCAAGGCGTGGGTCTTTGACCTTGGTCTCTAACGTTATTGCGATCACTTCTTTAATGCGATCGGCAACTTTCAGGGCGCGATTAGATGGCATTTATGCGCGCTTCTTCTCGCGAATCTCATAAGTCTGAATGACATCCCCGACTTCAAGTTCCTTATAAGAACCTAGGCCAATACCGCACTCAAAACCTTCTTTGACTTCGGTTGCATCGTCTTTGAATCTACGAAGTGATTCAACGGTGAGACCCTCACCAATTACAACACCTGCACGCAAAGTTCGAGCCTTAGCATTACGGCGAATAAGACCATCAAGGACCATTGATCCAGCAATATTTCCAAACTTGCTTGACTTGAAAATATCTCGAACTTCAGCATTACCAAGAATTGCTTCTTCGTATTCTGGCTTGAGCAGACCCTTGAGTGACTTCTCGATATCTTCAATTGCGTTGTAGATAACGGTATAGAAGCGAACTTCAACGCCCTCTTGATCAGCAAAGATTGCAGTTTGTGGCTCTGGCTTTACGTTAAAGCCAATAATTACCGCCGTTGATGCAGAAGCAAGCGTGACGTCATTCTTAGTAATTGCGCCAACACCACGGTGGATAACACGCAGATCTACTTCACTACCAACATCTAGTTGTAGCAGTGCATCTTCGAGAGCTTCAACAGAACCAGAGACGTCGCCCTTGAGAATGAGGTTAAGCGTGCTGACCTTGGATTGCTCCATAAAGTCTTCAAGTGAGACTTTCTTACGAGCCTTAGCAAGCATCGCATTTCGCATTGCAAGTTGTCGCTTCTCAGCAATTTGGCGAGCAGTACGGTCATCTTCTGCAACCATAAATGTGTCACCAGCACCTGGAACAGATGTGAAACCAAGCACCTGAACTGGACGAGATGGACCAGCAGATTCAACCGCATCTCCATTTTCATCAAGCATGGCTCGAACGCGACCAAAAGCACCACCGGCAACAATTGCGTCGCCAACATTAAGTGTTCCGCGTTGAACAAGAACAGTGGCAACTGGGCCACGTCCCTTATCAAGGTTTGCCTCAATAGCAACACCGCGGGCAGCATCATCTGCGATAGCGCGTAGATCAAGAGCTGCGTCCGCTGTGAGCAAAATGCTCTCAATCAAGGAATCAATTCCCAGACCTGATTTTGCAGATACGTTTACGAAGATTGTTGTTCCGCCATACTCTTCAGCAATTAAGTTGTATTCAGTCAATTGTTGACGAACTTTGTCTGGGTTCGCATCTTCTTTATCAACCTTGTTTACGGCAACGACGATGGGAACATCGGCTGCTTGAGCATGGTTTAACGCTTCAATCGTTTGTGGCATCACTCCATCATCTGCAGCGACAACAAGTACTGCAATATCTGTGACCTTTGCACCACGAGCACGCATAGCTGTGAAGGCTTCATGGCCTGGAGTATCAATAAACGTAATTGCACGCTCGGCGCCCTCATGCATTCGATGAATTTGGTAAGCACCAATATGCTGAGTAATTCCGCCTGCTTCGCTCTTGACCACTTCAGTCTGGCGAATAGCATCAAGCAAACGAGTCTTACCGTGATCTACGTGACCCATAACAGTCACGATTGGCGAGCGCACAACAAGGTCTGCCTCATCGATATCTGCAAGCTCCTTTTCAAGGTTGATATCGAACTCTTCCAGCAGCTCGCGGTCTTCATCTTCGGGGCTAACAACCTGAATGACAAAGCCCAATTCCCCACCCAAAATTGTGAATGTGTCTTCGTCTACAGATTGCGTAGCGGTCACCATTTCACCAAGGTGGAAAAGAGCTGATACCAAAGAAGCAGGATCTGCATTAATTTTCTCTGCAAAATCCATCAATGTGGCGCCGCGGCGAAGACGAATTACGGTCTTTCCATCACCATGTGGAACTACTGCTCCACCAAGTGAAGGTGCTGCCATATTGTCGAACTCTTCACGCAATACTTTCTTACTCTTGTGCGCCTTACCCTTTTTACTGCCTTGCTTACCGAAAGCTCCTGCAGCGCCGCCACGTTGATGACGACCTCCGCCTTTACCGCCAAATGCTGGTGCACCTGGTGCGCCAGTTGATGGTGCACCTGATGGTGAACGATATGGAGAACTTCCGGGAGCACCTGTTCCACCTGTGCGCGGTGCACCGGTTGAACCTGGAGCACCTGCAGGACGAGCTGATGGTGGACGCGCGGCAAAACCAGGACGTACGGCACCTGGACGATTACCTGACATTGGTGGACGTTCACCAGGACGAATTGGTCGTGCAGGAGGACGTGGCATACCTGTTCCACTTGTTGCACTTCCGAATGGATTATTACCAGCACGTGGTGGACGTGGCATTGGAGAACTTGTTCCAAATGGATTATTTCCAGCAGCCGCAGGACGTGTTGTTGCTGGAGGTACCGATGAATCTGAATCTTCTGTTGGCGCCTTTGGCGTTACATGTGGCGTTGGGGCAGTTGCACCTGCGCTAATTCCTAGTTGATTACGTGTGCTCTCATCGAGTTGAGCAATCGCAGCATCAATCTCCTCTTGAGTGGGTTCAACCTTTTTGGCAGCAGTCTTCTTTGCTGCGGCTTTCTTTGCTGTCTTGGGAGCAGCTTCTACCGGTTTCATCTCCGGGAACTTCTCCATCAGCTTGCGCACTACTGGCGCTTCGACAGTTGAGGATGCTGATCGAACAAACTCGCCTACTTCTTGTAACTTAGCGAGGAGCTCTTTACTTTCAAGCCCTAATTCTTTTGCTAATTCGTATACGCGGACCTTTGCCACAGTAGCCTTTCCGTTTCCGGCTCCTGCGGTTTTCGCTGAAGCCTAAATAAATGCCTTACTCATGAGCGGACGGTGCTCATGATTGTGTGTGTGCCTTCATTTATGACTCCTTTAGAAACTCAGTGACTTTCACTGAGGAACTTCTCCAACTTTTCAGTACTCAGATCTTTTTCGGACTTAAAGGCCCGGCTAAAAGATCTGCGCTGCACCGCTACATCAAAACATCTGCGATGTAACCAAGCGCCTCGTCCATCTAATTTTCGATCTGGATCAGGGATTACCTGACCGTCAATCTCCACAAGATGAAGTAATTCTGTCCAGTTTTCACGGTTCCGGCATGCGATACAACTCCTAATCGGAATTGACCGGGGTGCTGGGACCATTAGGTAGAACCTTACTCGCTTGGCTCCTCTAAGTCATCTGAGGAAATACTTGGCTTCAAAATACGCTCAACTGGATTGTCAGGATGTATATCAATCCGCCAACCAGTGAGCCTGGCGGCAAGTCTGGCGTTCTGCCCGTCCTTACCAATCGCAAGTGAGAGCTGGAAATCAGGAACAATTACTTTTGCAGATTTAGTTTCAAGGTCAACAACTTCAACACTTGTCACACGCGCTGGTGCAAGTGCATTGCCAACATATATTGCTGGATCATCTGAGTAATCAATAATGTCAATCTTCTCACCATGTAATTCATCCATAACGGCCTTCGCGCGCGCTCCCATTGGACCAATGAGTGCTCCCTTTGGGCTTACTCCGCCGCGGTGACTTCTGACTGATACTTTTGAACGATGCCCTGGCTCACGTGAGACGCCAATAATTTCCACGATTCGATCTTTGAGTTCTGGAACTTCTAATGTAAAAAGACTCTTCACAAACATGGGGTGAGTTCTAGAAAGTGTGATCTCAGGTCCTTTTTCACCTTGCTTAACATCAACAACAAAAGCCTTGATACGGTCACCATGCTTATATATTTCAGTTGGGACTTGTTCATGTGCAGGTACTTTGCCCTCGGTTCGACCTAAATCAACATAAATAATGCTTGCATCTCGCCCCTGCAAAACTACTCCAGAGATAATATCTCCAACATTCGCCGAAAATTCTCCCACGATGTCAGCATCATTGGCAGCTCGCATTTTCTCTTTTAAGACTTTACGGACAATCGATTTAATTGATTTTTCAAATCCCTCCGGCTCATCTGTAACCGTCTCGGTATAAATTCCCTCTTCGTTAAAGAGAGGCACATGAATAAGAATTTCACCATTTGTCCGATTGAGAACGGCCCGCCCTTGAGGCTTTGCCTCTGGCAACAGTAAGTAATTTTCTGTTACAGAATTTTCAATGGAACTAATGAGCTTTTCAAGCGGAATCTGTTTTTCAACAGTAAGGGCTAAGAGTGCATCTATATCTACACTCATTACTTCTCACCCTTGATTGACTTAAATTCAATTTCAATCATTGCTTTCTCAATATCTGCTAAAGGTATTTGATGCTCACCTATAACAACTACGCCATCAACGACTTCTCCTATACGCCCTTTGATTTCTTTTCCATCAATGCCAATAGCGCTCACAAGTCGTCCATGGTTTTTCTTCCAATGACGAAGCTCGGTTAAAGGGCGATCGATGCCCGGGGAGGTCACTTCTAAAGTGAAGGGTTGATCTCCTAGGGCCGGATGAGTTTCAAGTAGGTCAGAAATTTCGCGAGTAACAGCCGTGACTTGATCAAGGTTTAAATGTGTATCGCTATCCACAATGACGGTAAGAATTCTTGATTTTCCGTCTGGAGTGATTGTGACTTCTTCCAAATAGTTTCCAGAAGCAGCAACGACAGGGGCAATGACTGCAGATATCTCGTCAATGACGCTCATGTCAGGCTCACTTCTCTATTTAGTTGTAGATCCAATCATAACTCAATTTTGCAATGAGTAAGACAACAACAATTAAAAAGACTTTACGGACTAGAGGCGACCCACCATGAAGTGCTAACCGAGAGCCAATAAGCGCTCCCCCCACATTTGCGATCGCTAAGGCAAGCCCCAGCTTCCACCAGATATGCCCGGAGATTTGAAAGGTAATAATTGCAGCAAGATTTGTGGCGATATTTACTAGCTTGGCCGTTGCTGACGCCTTCAAAAACTCATAGCCAACAAGTATTACTAGGATAAAAACAAGGAAGGTGCCTGTTCCTGGGCCAAAAAGGCCATCATAAAAACCAATAAGCAGTCCTGCCAAACAAACGATGGCAAGTCTGTGCTTAGCTCCAAAACGAAGGCTTTCATTTAATCCAAGAGTTGGTTTTCTCCATGTATATAACCCAACGAGTACAAGGAGAGTAAGAATTAAAGGGTGAAAGACTGAGGTTGGAAACTGAGCAGCAAGATGAGCTCCAAGTACTGAACCAATAAAGGCGGGAACAGCCATCACAACGGTAATCTTCAAATCAGGGCGAACTTTTTTAAAGTACGAGATCCCAGCCGATGATGTGCCAAAAATTGAGGGAACCTTATTTGTACCCAGAATCAGTGGAATCGGCTTATCTGAAATCCCCAACAAGAGGGCCGGGAGTTGAACCAGGCCTCCACCACCTGCCACTGAATCTACAAAACCAGCAAAACCGGCTGCTATAAATAGAAAAAGAAAAGTTGCAACAGACATGAGTTACTTGCGCACTGCTGCGAGAATTTCCTCAACTGCTTTATCTGCGTTTAGTTCGCTCTTATCTCCGGTTCTGCGAACTCTAAATTCGACCTTGCCCTCAGCAAGTGACTTGCCCACGATAACAATGAAGGGAATACCTATGAGCTCGGCATCCTTAAACTTTACGCCTGGACTTGCATCGCGGCGGTCATCAAAGAGAACTCGAAGTCCCTTGGCTTCTAGATCTTTGCCAAGTTTGTCAGCATAATTGAAAAGCTCATCATCTTTTCCTGCAGCAACTAAATGAATATCTGCGGGAGCAATTTCTTGTGGCCAGTTCAATCCGATTTCATCGTGAGTTTGCTCTGCAATTGCCGCTACTGCGCGTGATACGCCAATTCCATAAGAACCCATCGTGACAACTTGTGACTTACCGTTCTGGTCTAGAACGCTTAAACCTAGAGCCTGCGCATATTTGCGGCCAAGCTGAAAGATATGCCCGATCTCAATAGCACGATCAATCACTACAGGTGTTGCGCACTTTGGACAAGCATCTCCGGCCTTTACTTCTGCTGCTTCAACGAAACCATCTACAGAGAAATCTCTTCCGTGTGTAACAAAACGAACATGTTTATCTTTGGCATTAGCGCCTGTAATCCAGTGGCTGCCAACAACAACTCGTGGATCTGCATAAACCTTTAGACCGAGTTTCTTCGCATCTTGTGGACCAACATATCCCTTTACTAACCCTGGGAACTTCTGAAAGTCTTCATCTTCAAAGAGTCTGACATCTTTTGCCCCAGGCAAATTAGCCCCAACACGCTTGAGATCAACTTCTCTATCTCCGGGAACAAGTATGGATGTTGCAACATCATCAACCATGACAAGGACATTCTTCAAGGTTGCGGCGGCATCTACTGATTCACCAAACTTCTTGTTATAGAGCCCAACAAGTGAATCAATCGTCGGCGTATTAGGTGAATCAAAAACTTCCATGGCAGCAGGTGCTGAACCTGAGTACGGCTGGACTGAGGTCACCATCGCCTCAACGTTTGCGGCAAATCCACACTTATTGCAGAGCACATAAGTATCTTCACCGGTTGGGCATGGTGCTAAAAACTCTTCTGACTTTGAGCCGCCCATCGCACCTGACATCGCGGAAACGATGTTGAAGTTTAGGTGGAGGCGATTGAAAGTTTTGACGTAGGCATCACGATGCTTTTGATAAGAAACTTCAAGACCTTCATCATCAATATCAAAGGAATATGAATCCTTCATTACAAACTCACGGCCTCTGATAATTCCACTGCGTGGACGTGGTTCATCACGGAACTTTGTTTGGATCTGATAAATACTCAGTGGCAGATCCTTATATGAGGAGAACTCGCCTTTCACCATCAAGGTAAACATCTCTTCATGTGTTGGGCCAAGTAAATAATCATTACCTTTGCGGTCTTTTAAACGAAAGAGATCTGGACCATATTCACTCCAACGATTAGTTGACTCATATGGTTCACGTGGAAGCAATGATGGGAAGTGAACTTCTTGAAAGCCGGCAGCGTCCATCTCTTCACGAACAACTCGTTCAATATTTCTAAATGTTATATAGCCAAGTGGCAACCAGGAATAAACTCCCGCAGCTACTCTCCTGACATAACCGGCACGGACTAGGAGTCGGTGGCTTGCTACCTCAGCATCAGCTGGGTCATCGCGCAATGTGCGCAGCAGCAAGGTCGACATTCGAAGCATGAGTGAACCTTACCGAAGGTAGTGCTAATTAATTAACAGAAACGGATGGCTCACCCGATGCGGCGCCTGCGGCAGCCATTTCATCGGCCAAACGATTAGCTTCTGCGATCAAAGTTTCAACAATTTCTGACTCTGGGACAGTTTTAACTACTTCACCCTTTACGAAAATCTGACCCTTGCCATTACCTGATGCAACGCCAAGATCTGCTTCACGAGCTTCACCTGGACCATTAACAACACAACCCATTACTGCAACTCGAAGTGGAACTGTCATTCCTTGGAGACCTGCTTGTACTTTCTCAGCAAGTGAATAAACATCTACCTGCGCTCTTCCACAAGATGGACAAGAAACAATCTCAAGTTTGCGCTGGCGCAAATTCAAAGATTCAAGGATAGAAATTCCTACCTTCACCTCTTCAACTGGAGGCGCTGAAAGTGATACGCGGATCGTGTCACCAATTCCTTCAGCAAGAAGGATTCCAAAAGCAGTCGCAGACTTAATTGTTCCTTGGAATATTGGACCTGCCTCTGTCACTCCCAGATGCAACGGATAGTCACACTTTGCAGCAAGAATTCTGTAGGCATTCACCATGGTCACTGGATCATGGTGCTTTACTGAAATTTTAATATCTGAAAAGCCATGCTCTTCAAAAAGTGATGCTTCCCAGAGAGCGGATTCGGCAAGAGCCTCAGGAGTTGCCTTTCCATATTTAGCAAGCAAACGAGGATCTAGGGAACCTGCATTAACGCCAATACGAATAGGAATTCCGGCAGCCCCTGCAGCTTTAGCAACTTCCTTTACCTTGTCATCAAATTGCTTGATGTTTCCTGGGTTAACTCGCACTGCTGCGCAGCCTGCATCGATCGCTGCAAAAATATATTTAGGCTGAAAATGGATATCTGCAATAACAGGAATCTGTGACTTCTTAGCAATCGCAGGAAGTGCATCAGCATCATCTTGGCTTGGGACCGCAACACGAACTATCTGGCATCCAGAAGCTGTGAGTTCTGCAATTTGCTGCAGTGTTGCGTTCACATCAGACGTCAATGTTGTGCACATTGATTGAACGCTCACAGGTGCATCTCCACCAACCAAAACGCTTCCTACTTTGAGTTGCTTACTCTTTCGGCGTGGTGAAAGCACTGGAGGCGGTGCACTTGGAATTCCCAGATCGACCATGTCCCTATTCTGCCCTAATTTATAAATTGAAGTGAACTGGATTGAATATATCGGCTGCAAGAAGCATCAATGAGAGCGCTGCCAGCACAATAAAGACCACGACAGTCAGCGGCATTAAGACTTCTAAATCGATTGGCTCAGGAGCACTCTTGCCCCTGCGCTTGGCGATCCACCTACGGACTCCATCAATAACGGCCACTGCCATGTGACCGCCATCAAGTGGCAATAGCGGCAAAAGATTGAAGATTCCCACAAAAATATTGAGGCTCGCGATAATCAATAAAAATGTTGCAAGCTTTTCATTTATTTTAAGGGAATTGTTATTTGCAGTCTGGGCAGATGCTTGAGCAACCCCGACTACTCCGACTAAACCACTGGGGTCTCTCTTAGCGCCCATGAAGGTCTGGCGAAATAGTGCAGGAACCTTTCCAGGAAGTGAAAGAAGTGATGTCACACTCGTTGTAAAGAGTTGTCCGCCAAGATGGCCCGTATCGGCAAGAGAGCGTCCAAGTGGTTCACGGATAAGTCCTAAATCACTAATGATGCCGACCATGCCAATCGTCTTTCCACCAATTGCAACGGACTGCGGTGTCACTTGAATCGTCTGTTCTGCACCATCGCGTGAAATGACAAAAGTGAGCTCTTTGCCCGGTGAGTCATGAATGACAAGTACATCTTTACTCCAGTTGGTCACAGTTTTGCCATTTATTGAAATTATTCGATCCCCTGCAAGAAATCCTGCAGCCTTAGCAGGCGATGGCACTGAGGGGTTACAAGCAGTCTTAGCAGTTGTTACACAGGGAAGGACTGTGTTGATCTTTGGAATCACAGAGGTAACCCCAAGCCCAAAGAAAATAACAAAGATTAAAAGGAAGCCCAGTACAAAGTGGGTAAAGGAACCTGCACCTAACACGACAAGTCTCTTTGGAACTGAAGCGCGCACAAATGCACGTGGGGCATCTGCCTCGGATAACTCTTCTTGCGTTGACATTCCAACAATGCGGCAATATCCCCCAGCAGGAATAGCTTTCACGCCAAATTCAGTTTCACCTCGGGTGAAGGACCAGATCTTTGCTCCAAATCCGAGAAAGAATTCGGTCACTTTCATGCCGTACTTTTTAGCGGTCAAGAAATGGCCAAGTTCATGAAGCATTACGGAGATAAGCAAAGCAACAACAAAAGCTAAAACGCCAAGTACCTGCAACATTATTTACTACTTCCTTTAACGAGTTCTCGGGCTACCTGCCGAGCATCCTCTTCCACAGCACTGACATCGGATATATCGCGAATAACAGAGTGGGCACTACTTGAGAGTTTGGCTGCGCTTTTTGCCACAACATCAATAATAGACGTAAAAGGAATCTGATTTTTCATAAATGCCTCAACGGCAACTTCATTTGATGCATTAAACACTGCAGGCATTCCCCCGCCGCTCTCACCACATTCTCGGGCAATTGCGATAGATGGAAATCTAACTTCATCAATTGGTTCAAATGTCCAGGTATGAGACGTAGTCCAGTCGATTGCTGCAGCTACATGAGAAATACGCTCTGCTCCAGAAAGCGCGTATGCAATAGGGCTCTTCATATTTGGTGGACTTACTTGCGCAATGCTTGCGCCATCTATGTACTCAACCATTGAATGCACAACCGATTGTGGGTGAATAACAGCGCGTATTTGAGAGTAAGGAAGTCCAAAGAGGTGATGTGCCTCGATAATTTCAAGACCTTTATTCACAAGGGTCGCTGAATTAATCGTGACGACTGGGCCCATCGACCAAGTTGGATGTGCAAGTGCCTCATCAAGTGTGACACTTCCAAGGTCATCGCGATCTCTAAACGCCCCTCCGCTTGCGGTTATAACGGCCTGTTTAATCTCATTCACTTTTCCGGCTAAGAAACATTGATAGAGGGCGCTGTGTTCAGAATCCACAGGAATAATTCGGTCACTTCCAAAAGCCATAACTAAATCACCACCAGCAACGAGTGATTCCTTATTTGCTAAGGCAACTTTATTACCTGCAGCTAAAGCAGCTAGCGTTGGTCCTAAGCCAATAGAGCCAGTGATTGCATTGAGCACAATGTCACATGGAATGGCTGCTATCTCACTTGATGCACTCATTCCATCAATGACTTGAACATCGCCAGCCGCCTTACGGACCGCCTCTGCATTGTCTTTTACACCAATGACTTCGACAGAAAACTTACGGGCTTGTTCAAGAAGTAGCGGAACATTGCCACCACCAGCGCTTATCGCAACCACTCGGAATTTATCTGGGTGGGCGGCGATCACTTCAAGAGCTTGAATACCAATTGAACCGGTGGAGCCCAAGATAACAACTTGGCGCACAGAACTCATAGGGCTATCTTCTCGTATTTTTATTGTTTCTGCTCCGCTGCGGCTAATTGGCCACATGCACCATCAATCTCACGCCCACGCGTATCACGTACGGTGACAGGAACTCCATAGCCTTCCAAAATCTTCACAAACTCTGCTTCATCTGCCGGACGAGAGGCAGTCCATTTTGAACCGGGGGTTGGATTAAGAGGAATTAAATTCACGTGAGCATTACGGTTCTTGAGTAAACGTCCAAGTAAATCTGAGCGCCATGCTTGATCGTTAATATCACGTATAAGTGCATACTCAATGGAATATCTGCGCCCTGTTTTATCTGCATAATTATCAGCGGCTTGAAGAACTTCTTTTACTTTCCACCGTGAGTTAATTGGGACAAGTGAATCGCGTAGTTCATCATCAGGAGTATGAAGTGAAACAGCTAAAGTGACTGGGATATCTTCTTTCATCAGCTTTTCAATTCCGTTTACTAAACCAACTGTTGAAACAGTTACTGAGCGGGCTCCAATGCCTAAACCATCTGGTTGTGGAGCAGTAATATTTCGAACTGAGCGGATCACGGCGTTGTAGTTAGCCAAGGGTTCACCCATCCCCATAAAAACAACGTTAGAAAGTCGGGTCGGGCCTCCTGGTAATTCACCTTCAGCACATGCGCGCGCAGCGGCAACAACTTGGGCAGTAATTTCACCGGCTGTGAGATTTCTTGTTAACCCTGCTTGTCCTGTTGCGCAAAATGGGCAGTTCATTCCACATCCTGCTTGAGAAGAGATACACACAGTCGTTCTGTCGCTATATCTCATGAGAACACTTTCAACGAGAACACCATCGTGCAAGCGCCATAGATCTTTACGCGTCGTTCCGCCATCACATTCGATAGATCGAACCAGTGTGATGAGTTTTGGCGTGAACTTCTCTGCCATAAGAGAGCGCATCTCTTTTGGAATATCACTCCAGCTCTCTGTGTCGTCGTTGTAGTGGCTGAAAAAGTGTGTTGCTACCTGATTCGCCCGAAAGGCAGGAATGCCAAGTTCAACGGCAAGGGCTTTTCGCCCTTCAACATCTAGATCTGCAAAGTGTCGTGGCGGTTTTACTTTTTGGGCAGGTTCATCAAATACTAATTTGAGCGGATCATTTTCGGTCATATCCGCTCCTATAACTTGTAATGCTTAATTAATTCAAAAACAAACCAAACAGCGGGTGCTGTAAAGAGAAGTGAATCGACTCGATCTAATATCCCACCATGTCCTGGCAATATTGATCCCATATCCTTAATCTGAAGATCACGCTTTACCGCGGATTCAATGAGATCACCGCATGTAGCAGTGATAACTCCCATCACACCAATAATTGCCCCAAGCCACCAGTGATCATGTAAAACAAAGTGAAAAACAAGTGATGCACCAACTGTGGTGGCGACAAGTGCGCCAATCAAACCTTCCCAGGTCTTCTTGGGAGAAATATGCGGTGCAAGTGGGTGCTTTCCAAAGAGGACTCCTGAGAAATACGCAAAGGTGTCGTTACAACTGACAAGAACAACAAGTGTGAAGATCTTGCCGATTGGGTTAGTGCCCTTAGCTAATAAGAGAATAAATCCTGCTAGAAACGGGATATAGAAAATCGCAAATACAGCTGCGGTTGATCGCTTAACAAAGTCTTTTGAGCTAATAACCAAGATGGAAACCATCACATTAGGGATCGCAAATGCCGTGGCAACAGCCAGGCCACTTACCTTCCCCCACCATGCTGCAGCAAGCAAGCCAGTATTTGCCAGCAGAAGAATCCATAATGGAATTTGAATTCCACCACGGGAGTAGGCCCGCACAATTTCCCTATTAGCTAAGAGCATCGCTACCCAGACCAAGACCATAAATATGTTGATGTTAATTTTTAGAGCACCGAATACAACTCCCAAAATTGAAAGGGAGACCAAAATAGAAGGAAGAAGTTTTCGACCTGCTTTTTGATTAATTGATTCGTTTATTGAGTGAAAATCTTCCATGGGAATAACTCTTAGGGCTAAACCTCTAAAAGCTCACTCTCCTTGTGCTTAAGAAGCTCATCAATTTTGGACACGTGATCAGAGGTATATTTTTCTAGTTCCTTTTCAGAACGCGTTAAATCATCCTTACCAACGTCCCCATCTTTTTCTAACTTCTCCATCGCCTCTTTTGCTGTGCGGCGGATATTTCGAATGGC
>JBAWYW010000010.1:0-13086 GCA_037143395.1 Actinomycetes bacterium
GCTATAAGTTCAAGTTCGTTCTGATTAAATGCAATTCCGGAGCCCAAGCCGCCCATCGTGAATGAGGGACGAACGACCACCGGATAATTCAACTCGTTTGCCGCAGTTAGACAGTCTGACATCGAGTGACAAATACGGGAGAGCGCAGATTCTCCACCAATTTTTGCAACAATACCTTTGAAGATTTCACGATCTTCACCGCGCTCAATTGCCTCAACGTTTGCTCCGATGAGTTTTGTATTAAATTTCTCAAAAGAACCACGTTCATGCAGAGCCATGGCAGCATTTAGTGCAGTCTGACCGCCGAGGGTTGCAAGCACTGCAGATGGCTTCTCAATTTCCAATATCTTCTCAATGATCTCAGGAGTAATTGGTTCAATGTAGGTGGCGTCGGCAAATTCAGGATCAGTCATGATCGTTGCAGGATTAGAATTAATCAAAATTACTCGAATCCCTTCCTCACGGAGAATTCGACAAGCTTGAACTCCTGAGTAATCGAACTCGCATGCTTGGCCAATGACGATCGGTCCACTTCCGATTACAAGAACGCTCTTGATATCTTTGTCTTTAGGCATGAGCACCTCGTGAGGCTGATGACTTCGCCATAATGTCTGCGAAGTGATCGAACAGATATTTGGCATCATGAGGGCCGGCGGCAGATTCCGGGTGGTACTGGACGCTAAACGCAGGGCGTTCTAATAGTTCCAAGCCTTCTACAACATCATCGTTGAGACATACGTGGCTGACAAATCCGGATCCGAAGACGGTCGAGAAATTTCCTTCAGTAGGTGCATCAACTGCAAACCCATGGTTGTGGGCAGTAATCTCAACTTTCCCCGACTGCAAGTTTTTAACTGGTTGATTTATTCCGCGATGGCCAAATGGCAGCTTATATGTGTCAAACCCAAGAGCGCGCCCAAGGATTTGGTGTCCAAAGCAAATTCCAAATACAGGAATTGAATTCATGAGAAATTCGCGCACAAGATCAACTGTTGAAGTCATGGTTGCTGGATCTCCTGGGCCATTGGATATAAAAAGCCCATCCGGACGGATACTCATAATGTCATCTACCGTTGCATCTAATGGAAATACGTGGACCTCCATTCCTCTTTCAGACATCGATCGAGGTGTTGCTCGTTTGATTCCCAGATCAAGGGCGGCAACCGTAAATTTCTTTTCAATACCTTTTGGTACTTCTACAACATACTTTTTAGCTGTTGTGACATCTTTAGCTAAGAAAGCACCCGACATCTGCTCTGAATTGCGAACCTTGACTACCATCTCATCTCGGGAATATTTAGCTCCAGAAAATATGCCAACTCTCATTGCCCCGCGATCACGCAGGTGACGAGTAATCGCGCGTGTATCCACGCCTTGGATGCCTACTACACCCGATTTGATAAGGGCATCCTCCAGCGAATATTCAGAGCGCCAATTACTCACGCGCGGAGAAGGATTTCTCACAACAAAGCCTGCAACCCAAATTCGATCCGATTCCATATCGAAATCATTCATTCCAGTGTTGCCAATATGAGGCGCAGTCATGATCACGATTTGTTTGTGATACGACGGGTCCGTCAAAGTCTCTTGGTATCCAGTCATGCCTGTGGAGAAGACGGCTTCACCAAATGTTTCACCTGTTGCGGCCCAACTTGAACCTTCAAAAATAGTTCCGTCATCTAGGACCAAAAATGCCTTACTCATATTTGTTTCCAGTCAGGGAACCGTGAGCTAACACATGAACACCATTAAAAAAGGTATCCATAACTTTTCCTACTAATTCCTGACCATGAAAGGGGGTATTTCGACTCTTTGAGAGTGATTGCTCACGATTTACTTTCCACCGCGCCTCTGTATCAATTGCTGTGAGGTTTGCATGTGCTCCCACCGCAATAACACCATGGGTTGTGTACCCACCAATCTGTGCGGGCTTAGTGGACATGCGCACCGCAAGTGAGTTCCAATCCATCAATTTTGTTGAAATCATTGCAGTTGCTGTGACAGAAAGCGCCGTCTCAAGTCCGATCATTCCAAAGGCTGCTGCGCTCCACTCACAATCCTTATCTTCATCGGCATGAGGGGCATGATCTGTGGCAACAATATCGATCGTTCCATCAGCAAGGCCTTCACGAAGTGCTTGAACATCATCCATCGTGCGAAGAGGTGGGTTTACTTTGTAAATAGGGTCATAACTTTCTACCAAATCATCAGTAAGCATCAAATGATGAGGCGTGACTTCTGCTGTGACGCTCATTCCTTGCGACTTTGCCCAACGAACAATTTCTACTCCCCCACGGGTACTTAAGTGACAGATATGCAATCTACTCTTTACTTGATCGGCTAGGAGAATATCTCGAGCAATGATTGAAGTCTCGGCAACGGCAGGCCATCCCGTTAATCCAAGTTTTCCGGAGATCACTCCCTCATTCATCTGTGCATTTTTAGTCAGCAACGGCTCCTGAGCATGCTGGGCTATTACTCCCCCAAAGCTTTTTACGTATTCAAGGGCGCGGCGCATAAGGAGAGGATCACTCACGCATTTTCCATCATCGCTAAAAATACGAACATTGGCCGCGGAGTGGGCCATCGCGGATAGTTCAGCTAACTGCTCTCCATGTAATCCAACCGTCACTGCTCCAATTGGGAAGACATCGCATAGTCCTGCCAACTTACCCAGTCGTTGCACTTGTTCAACAACACCGGCGCTATCTGCAACCGGTGATGTATTTGCCATTGCCGAGAGCGCTGTGTAACCACCATGAACAGCCGCTTTGCTTCCTGTGAGAACGGTTTCTGAATTCTCTTTTCCAGGCTCGCGAAGATGAGTATGCAGGTCAACAAGTCCAGGGAGGAGAAGGTTCTTTGCCAGATCTACTTCGTCCCCGTCTGACTTTATATTTGAAGATATTTCAGTAATTATTCCTTGGACAATTTTAAGATCGACAACTGTTCCATCTGCAAGCCTGGCGCTCTTGAGCGTAAAATTCTTCATACAATCTCACCGGCTCCTGCGATTGGAACTCCGCCTAAAAGCATATAAAGAACAGCCATTCTTACCACGACACCATTTGCTACCTGCTCTAAAATTACTGAACGCTCTGAATCGGCTGCTGCGGCAGAGATCTCTAGGCCTCGATTCATGGGACCTGGATGCATCACTATCGCGCCCTTCTTCATCTGGTTGAATCGGTTCTCACTTAATCCATAGTCTCTTGCATATTCGCGCTCACTAGGAAAATACGAGTCGCTCATACGTTCGCTTTGAACTCTCAACATCATCACTGCATCTAAATCACCGATCACAGAATCTAAGTCATTACTTAGCTCTGCTGGCCATTGATCAACTCCGATCGGAATCAAAGTTGAAGGCGCCACCATCGTAACTTTCGCCCCAAGGCTACTCAATAGGTATGCGTTACTGCGGGCAACTCTGGAGTGCAAAATGTCACCAACGATTCCCACATGAAGTCCCGAGAAGTCTCGGTCGTGATCTGGAAAGTGACTTCGTATGGTGTAAGCATCCAAGAGCGCTTGCGTTGGGTGCTCATGAGTTCCATCCCCCGCATTAACTACCTTTGACTTGATCCAACCTGACTCAGCCAATCTTTGCGCCGCTCCAGATGAAGGGTGTCTTAAAACAACGGCATCAATACCCATCGCTTCAATCGTTTGAGCGGTGTCTTTTAGGCTTTCACCTTTGCTCACACTTGAACCTTTTGCAGAGAAGTTGATGACGTCAGCTGAAAGACGTTTTGCTGCCGCCTCGAAAGAAAGTCGGGTTCGGGTTGAATCTTCGAAGAACAAATTTACAATGGTTCGACCGCGCAAAGTGGGGAGCTTTTTATTAGGACCATCGGTGATTCTTGCAAGTTCACGGGCAGTATCTAGAATTTCAAACGCGCTTTGAGAAGTCATGCCTTTTGTTGAAAGCAGGTTATTCATGGGACTGACCCACCTCTACCTGATCGATTCCATCATTTTCTTTCAAGCTCACGCGAACACTCTCGCGGACATTGGTAGGAATGTTCTTGCCTACATAATCAGCGCGGATAGGTAGCTCTCTGTGTCCTCTATCAATGAGGACTGCGAGTTGAACACTCTTCGGTCTGCCAAGTTCGCCTATGGCATCTAGTGCCGCTCTGATTGTGCGCCCTGAGAAGAGAACATCATCGACCAATACAACGTGTTTACCCTCTATGCCCTCACTCGGAAGCAGAGTCGGAGTAAGAGGACGTGGGCCTCGAATACGAAGGTCATCTCGGTGCATTGTTATATCCAGAACACCAACTGGAACTGCCGAGTCGATGCTTTGAAGAAAATTTCCAATGCGATTAGCAAGGCTCACTCCACGGGTTGGTATTCCCAGCAAAACAACATCGGAAAGCCCGTGATTATGTTCGATAATTTCGTGGGAGATGCGTTTAAGGGAGCGATCAATCTCGCCTGAATCCAGCACAACACTCATAAGTTCTCCTTGCCCGCCTCACAGGACGGTTCGTTAAAGGAATTTCAATCACAGATTTCTCTGCCCGCGAAGAATAGCATGGTGAATCCAAAACCCTAAAAAGCCACGAACTAGAGTGGCAGAACCGCCTTCAAGGCGATGATGCGCCCGAGGACTCCGTTGATGTAGGCCGCCGAGTCTTTTGTTGAAAGCTCAGAAGCTAGTTCGACCGCCTCATTAGCAGCGATCTGATCATCTAGCCCTTCTTGCCATAAAATTTCAAAGAGTGCTACACGAAGCAAATTCCTATCAACTGCAGGCATGCGATCCATATCCCAGCCTTCGGCGTAAGTATTAATAAACTCATCAATCTTGGTCCTGTGTTCGGATATTCCATTAATGAGAACTGCGACGTAGTCGGCCTCGGACAAGTCTGGAGCAGGCCTCGAAGTTAGAAGCTCAACAGGATTTGTGCCACGAAGGTCAGATTCAAAGAGAAGATCAAGCGCACGTTTTCTTGCTTTCCGGCGGGCGCTCATCGCTTAGCTCTAAAGACTTTAAGAATTTGCTCGGCCGAGATATGCACCAGTTCTTGTGTCAACCAGCACCTTTTCGTCCTGCTTAATAAACAGTGGAACTTGAATTTGAATTCCTGTCTCAAGAGTTGCTGGCTTTGTTCCACCAGATGAGCGATCACCTTGTAGGCCAGGCTCTGTATAAGTGATAAGAAGTTCAACAGAAGCTGGCAATTCAATGTACAGAGGATTGCCTTCATGGACTGCTACAACAGCCTCAACATTTTCAAGCATGTAGTCAGCAGAATCGCCCACAACTGCCCCAGAGATACTCATCTGGTCATAGTTTTGGGAATCCATGAAAATAAAGTCTTCGCCATCGCGATAAAGGAATGTCATGTCGCGCTTTTCAAGCATCGCTACTTCAACCTTTACACCCGCGTTAAAGGTCTTCTCAACTACCTTGCCACCAGGAACTAGCTTGAGCTTCGTGCGCACGAACGCAGGGCCCTTGCCAGGCTTTACGTGTTGAAATTCAATGACGGTCCATAGCTTTCCCTCAATATCAAGGGTCATGCCGTTCTTAAGATCATTAGTTGTGGCCATTGGAGAAGGATACCTGAAAGTTAAAGGAGTTCTTTCATGGCCAAAATTGCCAAACGGTAGGAATCTGGTCCAAATCCGCCGATTGTTCCATGAGCTACTCCAGAAATAACGGATGTATGACGAAATTCTTCTCGCGCTAATGGATTGCTCAAATGCACTTCAATCAATGGGGCTTTAAGCATCGCAGCGGCATCTCTGATTGCATATGAGTAATGTGTAAAGGCGGCAGGATTGAAAATCACCGGGGTTTTTGCGTCGGCAGCTTCATGCAGCCATTGGATAAGTTCCAATTCACTATCACTCTGCCTGACATCTGCATCAAGGCCGACACTCTTTGCGGCGTTTTGAATAAACTCAGTGAGCTCCGCAAAGTTTAGGTCACCATAAATCTTTGAATCACGAAGATCAAGGCGTCCAAGATTCGGACCATTGAGCACAAGAATCTTCATTGGGTAATCTTCTCATAGACAGCTCTAAGGATGCTTTCACTTGGCGCTTGGATCCAACCTGGCTCACCAAGGGCCGTGAGTCCAACGAAACGTAGCTCTCCATTTCTAGATTTCTTATCCCCGGCCATCAATTCAATGAGAGCTTCGAGAGGATTACTCTTTGCATCTAGACCAACTGACAATCCAAAGCTTTTAAGCAACTTTTCTTGGCGTTCAATAACATCTTTGTCCAGACCTAAAACCTCAGCACTCAAAAGTGCTTCGAAATGCATTCCTATTGCGACCGCTTCACCATGTCGCAAGGAGTATTGAGCATGCCTTTCAACGGCATGGCCGAAGGTGTGACCATAGTTCAAGATTTCCCGAAGCTTACTTTCCTTGAAATCGGCCGAGACTACATCTGCCTTCACTTGCACGCTTCGCCAAATAAGTTCCCCAGAAACTGCGCGAGCTTCTTTGATTGTCGGATGTTTCTCCAACAAGTTGAGAATTTCAACGTCACGAATAAAACCAGTCTTAATAACTTCGGCTAAACCAGCAGCAAAATCTCGATCCGGTAAAGTCTCTAGAAAAGATGTGTCAATGTAGACGGCTGACGGTGAATGAAATGCGCCAACGAGGTTCTTGCCCGCCTCTGTATTAATTCCAGTCTTGCCACCAACTGATGCATCAACCATTCCTGCAAGTGTCGTTGGTATTGCATACCAGCTCACGCCTCGTAGCCACGTAGCTGCAACGAAGCCTGCAAGGTCTGTACTCGCTCCCCCGCCGATACCTACTACTGCATCAGTGCGCGAAATTTTGGCTCCAGCGATTTCATCCCACAGTGTTGTAACTACCTTGTGGTCTTTTTGTTCTTCCCCATCTGGGACAACGCGAATAGTTACTCCTGATTGATTTGTGAAGAGTTTCTTTAATCCCAGTTTCTCTTCCATCGTTACTGGGATGATCACAAATAAATGTGAATGCTTGGCGGCGATACCTTCAAGTGCGCTCTTCCATGAAATACCAATTTCCACGTCGTATGAACGCTCTGCAACTACTGAGATCTTCTTCATGCAAGTTCCTTGAGCAATACAGCGATCTCATTGGCAACTTCTTGGGCTTTTTTGTTATCTGTATCAATAGTTATATCGGCAAGGTCGGTGTAGATAGGAAGCCGCTTTTTCAACAGAGCAGACCATTGCTCAGAAGGGTTTTCACTCAGCAATGGCCGAGAAGAGTTTGCGGACACTCGGGGTACTGCATTGCTTGCAGAGACATTGAGAAAGACGACATCGGCCGAGCTATTTTTCAACGAAGCCTGAGTAGCAGAACTCAAAACGGCCCCTCCGCCAAGTGCGATGATTCCCTCTGCGTGAACAAGCTGATGGGCAACAACGGCGCTCTCAATCTCTCTAAATTTATCTTCCCCGCTCTGTTGAAAGATTTCACTGATGCTTTTGCCTTCTTGTTCTTCTATCAGAGCATCTGTATCGACAAAATCCTGCTCTAGAAGTTTTGCCAGAGCGCGGCCAATAGAAGATTTACCGCTACCTGGAGGGCCGATCAATACCGCGATCGCCATTTATTTAATTTCTAGGGCTGCTAAATAAGCGAGGTAATTACGGCGAGTTTCAGAAACTGAATCTCCACCAAATTTTTCGAGAACAGCGTCTGCAAGAACAAGTGCCACCATAGCTTCAGCCACAATTCCTGATGCAGGAACAGCGCAGACATCTGAACGTTGGTTAATAGCCTTAGCTGCCTCTCCCGTCTTCACATCAATTGTGTCGAGTGCTTTTGGCACTGTAGAGATTGGCTTCATTGCGGCGCGGACACGCAAAATTTCACCATTAGACATTCCGCCTTCTGTTCCGCCTGCACGATCTGTCCTGCGAATAATTTTCCCAGAAGAATCACGTTCAATCTCATCATGAGCAATTGAGCCTCGTCTACGAGCAGTTGTAAATCCATCTCCAATTTCAACACCCTTAATTGCTTGGATACCCATGACAGCTGCTGCTAATCGAGCATCTAATCTACGATCCCAATGAGCATGAGAACCAAGACCAGGTGGTAAATCAAAAGCAAGTACTTCAACTACTCCACCGAGGGTGTCGCCATCTTTGTGGGCGGCTTCTATCTCGGCGACCATAGCTGCACTCGCTTTTGAACTAAAAGTTCGAACCGGGTCGTCGTCGACTTTGTCTCGGTCTGCATACGTTGGCAACGGATGCCCCGCTTCAACTTCTACAGTTCCTATTGAGAGCACGTGGCTCATAATCTTGATGCCAACTGCTTGTTCAAGAAAGGCACGCGCTACAGAACCAAGGGCGACACGCGCAGCAGTTTCACGAGCACTTGCACGTTCCAAAATTGGCCGTGCATCATCAAAATTATATTTTTGCATTCCCACTAAATCTGCGTGACCAGGCCTTGGTCTAGTTAATGGGGCATTCCGAGCTAACTCTGCCAACTCGTTCTCAGGCACTGGGTTAGCTGACATTACTTTTTCCCACTTTGGCCACTCAGAGTTAGCAACTTGAATTGAGATTGGCCCACCCTGCGTTTTGCCATGTCTAATGCCACCTAATATTGAAACGGCATCGGCTTCAAAATTCTGACGAGCACCGCGTCCAACTCCTAATCGGCGACGACGTAGATCAGCATCGATGACTTCAGTTGTAATCTCAACATGAGCCGGAAGGCCTTCAAGAATCGCGGACAAGGCTGGGCCATGAGATTCACCAGCAGTAAGCCATCTAAGCATGTGCTTATTGTGTCAGATTAGAGCCAGAAGTTGCTGCTAATAAAGCCAACGAGCAATGCGGGAGCGAAAGGGATGATTCTCTTGCGAGATATCAGCATCCAGATCAGTCCAATTATGAGGGAAACGAAGATGGCACTTAGGGATTGTTGGAAATTTCCCATACAAAATCCAAGGGCGATGATTAATTTCACATCTCCCATTCCCAAACCGCCACCGGATATGAGGGAAAGTGCAATCGCAATAATCGAAATGAAAAATCCGCAAGATAGTCTGCTGATCATCTCACGCACAGGGAACCCAAGATCTAGAAGTAACCCACTTGTACACATCATCGCCACAAGTGAGTTCGGAATTCTGTGGCTCCGAATATCGTGATAAATAATTGGAGAACCAAGCAGGATCATAAGAAAGACGCCAGTAAGCACGCCCCCAAAGTAGGAGTAAGTGAAGATTTGTGGATTTAGTTATCCACAATCAAAGATGAGCACGACCGACACCAAGTAAAAGGCTCCGCATTTGATAATAATCAAACTCGGCAACTGAAAATAGATGGATCTGATCTAGCGCCTGTTCAACCAAAAGTTGCATCCCGTCCAGTGTTTTGCAGCCAAGATCTTTTGCTTTTTGCAGGGCAGCTGTTGGGAACGGGTTATAGAGGACTTCAAAGAAGATTGCCTCTTTTGACCAGTTCTTTGAAGCTACCAATTCACTGGCTCCGGCAGGAACGGTAGAAATAATTAAGTCATATCCTTGTAAATCATGTTCCATATCAAAAAAACCAACTTTTGATGAATTGGCAATCTGGCTAAGCATTTGCGATCGTTGCTCCGAGCGAAGAAGAAAATCAATCGCAACAGATGGGCTATCCAATGCACTAAGCGCCGCTCTGGCTGTCCCTCCCCCTCCAATTATTGCCACGCGTTCCCTCTTGACAGGTTCAAGCAACCGGATGAATGCAGTTCTATCCGTTGAAAGCGCAGAGAAGTTTCCATTCTTGTAAAGCAATGTATTGGCGCTTCGCATCCGCAACGCGTCTGGATCAATCTCAAATCCGGAGCTAAAGACGCTCTCCTTAAGTGGCATCGTAAGCGAAAAACCGGTCCATTCTTCTCTTAGCGCACGGTCAAAAAATTCCGGGGCCTTTTCTAGTGTTACATCGATCGCTTGGTAATCTGATCTAATACCAAGTTCTTTGTAGGCTGCGTTATGTAACAGTGGTGAAAGACTATGAGAAATTGGCGAGCCTAAAACGGCGGCCTTAATCATTTAAAGGCCCCCGAAGCCACGTTGTTGTTATAGAGGGTGTTCCACGTTTGAAATAGCGCAAAGTCATTTGTGAATCGGGTGTCATGGGGCTTAACTGTAATGAAGTAGAGCCAGTTCCCGTCTGATGGTTTAAGTGAGGCTGCAATCGCATCTGCCCCTGGGTTGCTAATAGGAGTAGGAGGCAATCCAGTATGGATATAGGTGTTATATGGCGACCTAATCTGCGTAGCCTTATTACTAAGACCTATACGTCCTCGCAGATTTCCCGCATATTGCACCGTTGAGTTCAGCTGTAGGGGCATTCCAAGCTTTAGTCGGTTATAAATTACGCGAGAAACTTTTGAAAAGTTGGTCGGATCTCCTTCAATTTGGACCATCGAGGCGATCGTAAGGACTTGATAAGCAGTGTATTTCTCATAACCGCCTAAGAGTCCAGTGCTCTTTGCATTAATAACGAAGTGGCCAAGCATCTGATCCAACGCATCATGAGTAGACGTCTGCGGCGCAAAAGAGTACCGAAGAGGAAAAAGCTGCCCTTCTAGTGAATTTGATTGGTTAGCAATTGGTGGTTTTAGTGACGGAATCCCATCCCTTTGAACCAAGGAAGCATTTGAATGCAATGACTTAAGGACATCCGAGAGGGTTGATCCCTCCTTTACGACCAGAGAATCTGCTATTCGTTTTTGATCAAGCAGCTGGGTGAGTGCAAGTGTTGAAGAAATATGGGTTTGAATCCTATGTACGCCAGGTGCAATTCCTCGGCCTAGCTGGGAGGCAGTGAGTTTTGCTACAAAAACCGATGCCTTCTTCACAACACCTTGTTTTTCAAGATCGGTGGCTATCGCGCTTCCGATTTCTCCATTTGCCACAACAATAGATATTTCAGGACCAGGACGTGAGTTGGAATAATCTTGTGGCTTAGTTGCGATGATTACGCCAACAATGGCAAGAACAATCACGAACATACCAATGAGAATTTGTCGTCTTTTACCCGCTAGGGATGAGTGGCTAAAAGCAGGTAGTGAGTTACTCACAATGAGCCAGCAATTCTCTCTCGCTCCATAGCACTTTCCAATATACCTACAGCAGCCATCACATCAATAAGACCTTTACTACTTTTTGCGTCATGACCAGCGCTACGCAACTTTGCCGCGGCGTTAACAGTTGATAAGCGTTCATCAATAGTATGAACCGGGACAGGTGAGAGGCTTTGAAGGAGTTCAACAAATCTTTGAACACTCTGCATTGTTTGACTCTCCTTCCCGGATAAATGGCGGGGTTGGCCAACGACTAGATAAATTGGATCGTATTCACTCAATAGCGCATGAATCTGCTCAGATAGACCTTGATCTTGAGCTTGCAATGTTGCCAAAGGTGTTGCTATTAATCCTGATGCATCACTTACTGCAACACCAATTCTTACCAGGCCATAATCAAATGCGATCCGTCGGCCCGGTTTCATAGTGCTCAATTCTTACCTATTGCAGCCTTAAGTTCTTTAATTGCCACGGGAATCTTCGACGCATCTACTCCGCCTCCCTGGGCGAAATCATCTTTTCCGCCGCCGCCACCACCAAGTATCTGGGAACCAATTTTTACAAGAGCGCCCGCCTTGATTCCAGATTTCTGCGCATCTGCAGATGCGGCAACAACAAAAGTTATGCGGTCAGACTGCGTGGAGAACAAACCAACAACACTTTTAGCATTTCGATTCCTCAGATCAAGTGCCATTGTGCGCAGATCATCGCCTGAAACTCCCGATTCAACCTCAGTGAAGATCGCAGAAGTTCCATTGAGAACCTCGAAGGAGTTGGCAAGAACTGCAACACTTGCAAGAGCTTGGGCAGACTTAAAACCTGCCAATTCCTTTTCCAGAACTTTCATCCTGTTCACGAGATCTGAGACTCGCTCAGGAAGCTCTTCGACTCTAGCGCCCTTAATAATTTCAGTAAGCGAATTGAGTAAGACATGCTCTCTGGCTAAATATGAGAATGCATCGGCTCCAACTAAAGCTTCAACTCGCCTAACACCTGCTCCAATTGATGATTCACTTAGCAACTTCACAACGCCCAGCTCAGCAGATGAATGAACGTGAGTTCCTCCACACAGCTCTCTTGCCCAATCCCCAACACTCACGACCCGAACGCGATCGCCATACTTCTCACCGAAGAGCGCCATAGCGCCAATCTTTTTCGCCTCTGCTTGGCTCATCTCTTCTGCACTTACTTCAAGGTTTTCAATAAGAAGTGAATTCACACGCGCCTCAACATCATTAAGTACGGATACAGGAACGGCTCCACTTGCAGGAAAATCAAACCTGAAACGTCCCGGAGCATTTTCAGATCCTGCTTGAGTTGCTGTTTCGCCCAAAGCTTCTCTAAACGCTTTGTGCACCATATGGGTCGCCGTATGGGCACGAGAGATAGCTTTTCGCTTACCTTGATCAATTCGCGCCATTACATCTTCATCTACTTTTATTGAACCTTTAATGATTGAGCCACGATGTACGTATAAGCCTGGAACCGGGCATTGCACGTCTTCGATTTCAATCTCTGCTCCATTAGCCAGAACGATTACCCCGCCATCTGAGAGCTGACCTCCGCCTTCGGCATAAAATGGAGTTCTACTTAAAACAATCTCTACCTCGCCACTTCCAGCTTCTTGGACATTTTCTCCGTCAACCAAAATAGCCTGCAATTTTGCTTCTGCTTCATTTTCTGTGTAGCCAATAAATTGACTCTTGCCCCTTGCATCCACAATCTTGCGATATTCAGACAGATCGGTATGGCCACTTTTCTTGGACTTCGCATCTGCTTTAGCGCGGTCCTTCTGCTCTTTCATTAATTTGCGGAAGCCCTCTTCATCAACTTTAAGACCTTGCTCGGTTGCCATTTCCAGTGTGAGATCAAATGGGAAACCGTAAGTGTCGTGAAGTTTAAATACAGTATCTCCAGCAAGCGTTGCGCTCTTACTGGATTTCACATCAGTAGATGCCATGTCAAAAATCTGCGTACCACTCTTGAGTGTTGCTAGGAATGAATCCTCTTCTGCCTC
>JBAWYW010000011.1:0-11907 GCA_037143395.1 Actinomycetes bacterium
GGGGTGGGCTTAACTGAGACCTTTGGGGTGGGCTTAACTGAGACCTTTGGGGTGGAAACCAACCGCCAGATCATCTTTTTTCCACTCTTTACACAGATGTAGTGGAGTTTGCCGACTGTACTAATTGCATTGATTCGCAGGCAGAGCGCGCCAACTTTTACTGGGGCCGGTGCGGCGAGGCTGGTTTGCGAGAGCGATAAAAGTAGAAAAGCCCCCAAGAACGCTGCTGGTTTTATCAAGCGAGGGTTCAAGGAGGCTCCTACTTTCAATTACTTCTTTTTAGTATATCCCTTTGGACATAATGGTTTTAAGCCTGAGACCTTTTTGGTGACTTTACCTTTCACGCAGGCGATAATCACTTTGGTTGCAGGAGCAGTTGTAAAGTGAATCTCAAAGAAATCTGCAATATCAGTAGCACCATTCACCTCTGGGTAGAACTGAGAGAAGACTGCTCCGTTAGATGCATCCACTGGAGCTGGAGCAGTTGGTTTTGCGGGGACAACTTCACCCTTCGTATCAAGGTTCTGAAGGTTAAATGTTGCAATTCCTGATGAATTCGTAACTGCAGAGAGAACCAGTTGATCATTTCCTTGTGAATCATCCTTCGTCGCATCGGTTGCATTCGTGCCTTGTGCGACCTTTGCATTTGACTTTGAATATGCCTTGTTCACATGGAGCTTCACAGTCTTACCTGAAAGTGTTGCGCCGGAAGTATCCGTGACCTTATACGCAACGACAAACTTAGAGCCCGTGGGTAGATAAATCTGATGGAATCCAACGCCTACTGGGTACCAAGTGTTGTCAACACTGAACAACTTCTCCAGATCAGCGCGGTGAATTGAGTTTGTATCAGTTAGAACGGGACTAACCAAGCGGATGTTCACACCGGCCGCAGTAGTAGCGGTTGGGGTTGGGGTAGCACTTGCTGTTGCAGAAGGAGTTGGAGTTACAACAGGTGTTCCAGCACCTCCAAGTGTTGAAGCTGCGGCCTTAGTGATATCAAAGGTCAGTAGATCTTCAACTTGCTGCATGTCTGAGAGGCCATCAATAACGGCCTTGATATTTCCATAAACACGCCCAGTCGCCGCACGTGGTGCAGTTTCTGAAGCTGGCAGAGCCTCTGCGGTTGCTGCCGTGTCCACATTTTTGACGGTGAACGAAACCTGACCCTTAGCATCCGTCTTGCCCGTGACCATCAAGCCATATCCTGTTGCTGAATTGGCTGAAGGTCCGACGCTTGCACCGTTAACCGTCCAGGCTGCAGTTGACGCGCTGTAAGGCGCATTAACCATGAAGTCGATCGTCTTATCGGCTGCTGGGGTAGTTCCATCAGTGGTAACGGCATAAGAAATAGTGATCGTTGAGCCAGCGCCAACATACATATAGTAACTGCGTCCGCCGGCAGCGTAGTAAGCGCCCAAACCGTCAGATGCGAATGTTTCGTTGGCTGGGTTGAAGACCGGGGTCACAACTCGAACAGTTGGAAGTCCAGATGCCTTTGCCTGCGAAAGAGCTGTCATTCCAAGGCCTGCAACAGCCAAAGCAAGTGCCGTAACTCCGCTGATCATCTTCTTCTTCATAGATTGCCTTTCAGTTGGTTGTTAGTTTTTAAAAACCTTGCCCACTCCATTAATGGAGTAAAAATGTATGTAATCGATGCTCATCTGTGTTCGCCTCATCGCTGGGTCAAGATCTCCCGTGAATTCCCCACCCATTGCCAAGTTGAGAATCAAGAAGAATGGTTGGTTATAGACCCAAGTACCTGATGAGCCATCGTTTGCTGCTGCAGTGAAGAAGAGATTGTCATCGACATAGAAATCGATTTTGTTCTTCTTCCACTCGATCGAATATGTGTGGAACCCAATGTTTAGTGGCGTCTGCGCTGTAAAGGTGGATCCATACCCCCCGCCAGCTCCAGATGGAAGGTTTGGTCCATGGATGGTTCCAAATGCAGTATCAGGCAATGATCCCTTCTGCTCGAGGATATCGATCTCTCCAGAATCAGGCCACGGGATACCTTTAAGAAGATCATTTCCCAACATCCAAAATGCAGGCCATGTTCCAAGTCCGACGGGAGTCTTCATTCGAATCTCTATGCGGCCATATTGGAAGGAGAGCTTGCTGGCAGTTTTTATCTTTGCGCTGGTGAATTGACAGGCATTGCACTGATTGAGCATTCGATCAATCGCGGGGTCGTTGCTGACTGCAATTTCAGATTGGTCGGCGATTCGGTTTGCGGTAATAAGAAGGTGCCCAGCGCCATCGAGCGCAAGGTTCTTAGGATCTTTCGTATAAAACTCGAGCTCACCATTTTGATTAAGTCCACCGAGTTCTGGTGCCCAGACCTTTGGGTTAGGGAGCGTTCCCTTTTTTCCGGTGAAGTCATCAGCCCAGAGCAATTTATACGTGGTGATCTTCGAAGCGGCTTTAGCGGGAGTTCCTATCACAGTGGCTGAGAGCAGACCGAGAACAGAGACCAGTACAAAGACGCTGTGCTTGCATCGTTGTAAAGCCCGCATTTTTACTTACCAACCCCTCTTGATTTGAACTATTGTCACTGTCTTATAACTTTTATTGAAAAGCGGTCTCCCGCCCTTGCCAAACTAGGTCACATCCACTTAACTTCCCCTATGTAACCGCTTTCATCATTGCTAGAAGCCTACACCGGGCGACATCGTTCTGTGGATTTTAGACTTCCCCAACAGTAAAGCATTAATCCTGCCAGTCAAGAGCCAAGGAGTTGGAATGAGTAACGGAATTATCACAAAGTTCAGAGCGAAGTCTCTGGTTGCGTCACTAGCTGCAGTGGCGATTGGAGCGGCAGCATTCTCGGCACCAGCTAAAGCGGCTGACCCCGTCACAATTACAATTTGGACTTTCGGTGACGTTATTCAACGCAACCTTGTCGCCGAATATAAGGCGCTCCATCCTGAAGTCTCATTGCAGATCAAGAAGTCCGATCTCGATCCACTCGATGGTACGAACATGGTTACTGCATGTACAGCGAATACTGGGCCTGACATTGTCGCAACTGAAGTTTCATACTCTGGGTACTGGCGTTCATACCCAAAATGTTTCCAAGATCTTCGTCAGATGAAGACCACAGGCGAATCAACAGCCGGGATCCCAGCAGGACAAACCGCAAATGATATTCAAAAGAATTACTTGGCATGGCGTTGGGCGCAAGGTGTTGCCTTTAACGGAAGTGTTATTGGAATCCCAACAGATGTCGGCGGACTCGAAGTTGCTTACCGTTCCGATCTCTTTAAGAAGGCTGGACTTCCAACAGATCGTGCGGCAGTAGCAAAACTTTGGCCAACATGGGACGCATTTATTGCGGCCGGTCAGAAATATGATGCCAAGCTTTCTGCGGCGGATAAGAAGGCAGGCAAGGGATTTATTGATAACGCAGGCACCATTTACGCAGCGATTATGAATCAAGGTACTGCAAAGTACTACGCAAACGATGGAACTGAATCAGGAAAGCTTATCTATGCCACTAACCCACAAGTGAAGCTAGCTTGGGATACAACCATCAAAGCGACAAAAGCCGGTATCGGAACTCGAATTGGCCAGTACACATCTGATTGGAACATTGGGATGAATAAGGGCACCTTTGCCACAATTCTTGCCCCAGCTTGGATGATGGATTACATCAAGGCGCAGGCTCCTGATACTGCTGGTAAATGGGATATCGCATCAATTCCAGGTGGCGGCGGAAACCAAGGTGGAACTCAACTTGGAATTCCATCGTATGCGCAGAACAAGCAAGCGGCGTATGACTTTCTGACCTGGTACCTAGCTCCGGCTCAAGAACTCAAAGTCTTTAAGAGTTATGGGCTCTTCCCTGCGGCATCCGTTCTATATAACGATCCAGCACTTGTGAACTTTAAAGATCCCTTCTTTAACAATGCACCTGTCGGCCAGATTTATGCTGCCGGGGTGCAAAAGTTGAAGCCTATCTTTGAAGGCAAACTGCAGCGTGCCATTGATACAGCTATCGGAGCTGGGCTTGGTCGTGTGGCTGCAAAGAAACAAACATCAGAAAAGTCGTGGTCGGATGTTCTTATAGCCATCCAAAAGGCAGTTAGTAACTAATTCCTCGCGTCATTTCAGAATAGGAAAAACCACGATATGGCAGTTCTCAATGAGAGAGAGCGGAGTAAGAAACCGCTCTCTCCATGGAAATCCAAGAAGACTTCAGATAAAAAAGCTGCTGCGTTTCCTGGAGTGAAGTCCCTCAATGGGCGATGGGGTTATCTCTACGTTGCACCATTTGTAATCATGTTTGTGGTCTTTGGTCTCGCGCCTGTCATCTATTCTGTCTACATTTCCTTCTTCCATTGGGATCCGCTCGGTACCTCGACTTTCACCGGACTACGCAATTTCAACCTCCTGCTACATGATTCAGATCTCTGGCTCGCGCTGCGGAATACATTCAGTATTTGGGCGCTCTCTACATTTCCACAAATGTTTATGGCGATCGGCTTAGCCAATCTCTTACGTAATACTCGCTTGCGCGGAAAATCCTTCTTTAGAACCATATTGCTCGTTCCAAATATCACCTCGGTCATCGCGATCACAATCGTCTTTAGCCAATTGTTCGGACGCGACTTCGGAATCATCAATGACTTCTTGGGTTGGGCTGGCCTGGGCCATCACATCGACTTTATCGAGGGCGTCATCCCCAGCCACGTGCAAATTGCAACAATGATCACATGGCGCTGGATCGGGTACAACACCTTGATCTTTTTGGCATCAATGCTCGCAATCCCCAATGAACTCTTCGAATCATCTTCAGTTGATGGAGCTTCGAAGTGGCAGCAGTTTAGGTTTGTGACCCTTCCGCAACTCAAGAACACAATCACCTTTGTGCTCATCGTGGGAACTATCGGAGGTCTTCAGGTATTCGCTGAACCACAACAACTCGCGGCAGACGGTGGCTCAAGTAAGCAATTCCTGACACTCACACTTTTCCTCTATAACCAAGCCTTTGTGAATAATAAATACGGCTATGCAGCAGCTATCGGTATCTTTATTACCTTTATCGTCTTGATTATCTCAGCCGTGAACTTTGTTATCAGTCGCAAGATTTCAAATGATGGGACTCGATAATGATTACTCTCAAGAAGACCAAGACACCGCGCTGGAGAAGAGTCCCAAAGAGAAATTACATTCTCTTGGCCATGATCGTCTTTCTCTCGATCTTCCCCTTCTACTGGATGTTTGTTGTTGCCTCTAACACGAACGCTGAAATTTCTAAGAGCCCGCCGTCTCTAATCCCTGGCGGACGTTTCCTTATTGTTGCCCGAAAAGTGTTGAGCGCTCAAGGTGTCTATTTCAATAGCGCCTTACTAAACACATTTATCGTTGGTATATCGATTGCCGTTGCTCAAGTTATCTTTTCGGCAATTGCCGGATTTGCTTTTGCGAAGTTGGATTTTAAGGGACGCAAAGGTTTGATCCTCTTTGTTATCGGAACGATGATGCTTCCCAGCCAGCTCGGAATCATCCCTCTCTTTTTGTTGGTCAAGAACCTGCACATGATCGATACCCTGTATGGCTTGATCGTGCCAGCACTTGTCACGGCATTCGGGGTTTTTTGGATGCGACAGATCATTGATGCGCAGATCCCTAATGAACTTCTTGAAGCTGCGAGTATTGATGGAGCATCGGTACCTCGAATATTCTTCAAGATAGTCCTGCCGATTGTTCGTCAAAGCGGATTCGTTCTAGGTCTCTTCGCCTTCTTGGCTGCTTGGAACGACTATCTCTGGCCAACTATTGTCCTGCAGAGCCCAAGACACTTCACACTTCAAGTTGCTCTTACGCAATTAAAGCCGATGTATGGACTTGATTACGGTCTCCAAATGGGCGGCGCATTCTTGGCTACAGCGCCGTTGCTAATTCTCTTCATCTTTGTCGGTCGCAAACTTGTGACAGGCGTTATGGATGGCGCGGTAAAAGGCTAAAAATCTCACGAAATATACCTATCTATAACGATCGAGAAGGAGTAAGAATGTTCACAAAGAAGAAGCTGACCGTGCTCGTCGCTATCTCAGCTCTTGCAGCAGCGTTGACTGGCTCGCTTGCGGTTTCGACCAGCTTAGCCGGGACCCCTCCGCAGGATGCGCATGCAGTGCTCCTCACCCCATTCTTGGATGGAACAAATACCAGTGAAGCGGCCTCGAATCAGAAGATGGCCGATGGATGGGTTGCTAACGGTTGGTTTGGAACCGGCGTTCTTTATCAGCGTACATTTGTTCCAGTCGGATCAACAGATAATTTGACCTATCACGTGACTGATAAGAATGGCGCTCCACTGGTTAACCAAGTTGTGAAACTTCGGGTCAACAAGGGATATAGCACCTCATCATCAATTATCCAGGTCGATAACTTGTTGACAAAGGGCGTCGACAAGCCACCTTTGGATCAGGGAGATGTATTCCACACAACTGACGCGTTTGGAAACGTCACATTCTCAGTAAAAGATCTCGATGGAGCGCCGCTCGGTGAGCCACAGCCTGATTCATGGACAGCAGCGCCAAATATCAGTGCAGATGGATTAAATGACCTGCATTCACAGATGTTGCTGGAGATTGCTGGCGAAAAGCCTGATCACTCAGTATTCACTGAGTTCCACTATTACATTCCGAAATCACCAGTGACGCAGTCAGCAACTACACCTACTCTCAAACTTGTCGCACCAGTACTTGATGCCACAAACTCATTTATAACGGCAGCAGGTACCAAGGGTGCATATGTAACAGCTGGATCAACAGTAATTGTTGCTTACAAAGTTCTCGATGACGCTGGAGTTGCACTTCCTAACGCCTCTGTCCAGATCAAGAACGGCGCTTCAACTCTCACCGCGGTTTCAGATGCAATGGGATATGCGGTCTTCACCATTAAAGATACTCATGCAAAGGGTGAGGCTAAGCCTGCATCAGTTTCAACGGCTCCCGCTGCAGCTGGCGCTGTAGCTCTTTCAATTACTCCTACGGTCACTGGTGCCACATCAGTCACGGCAGATGCTCTTGAACTGCATTACTTTGGAGCCCCTGCTGTAGCGAAGGCGGTCGCAACAACGATCAGCTGTGTAAAGGGTAAGACCATAGTGAAAGTCAATGGCGTCAAGCCAAGCTGCCCTAAGGGTTACACCAAGAAGAAGTAGAAAAAGCAGTAAAACTCCGAGTAAATAGCAGAAATGGAAGGAAGCCAATGAAGCGCAAGGTCTCATCACTTGTATCAGTCCTTGCGCTCTTGGCCGTTACCACCCTTTTTGCAGCCCCCCAGGTCGCGGCTGATGCATTAACAGTCGTTACCCCTCCCGCGATCTCCCTAACAAAGATCGGTGGAAGCATCTCTGCAACTCCTGCTATTTGGTCTGCCTCTGTAAAAAGCACCTTTGCTTGGTTAGTGAATGGTAAGGCCGTTGCTGGCAAAACGGCGAAGAGCTTTACTCCTCCAATGAAAAAGGGGACAACCGTTCTCTTCCGCGAAAGTGCGCAGGGTAAAAGCACGCTCTCCAATGCAATTGTTATCGGCAATGTTGCGGTAAACGGATTCCCCACCATTGCTTATTCCGATGCCACAAAGACAACTTTGGGTGTCTCTCTCCCAACAACTGCGCCCACCACGGCATCTGCGACTTATCAGTGGTTCTCTGGACCATTTGAAGTAAGAGGCGCTCACGCAAAGAGCTATCAACTGGCCACCGGTGATCAAGGGTTAGATGTGTCGGTGAAGGTTTCATATTCGGCACGTTCGCTCGGCTCCACCGCGATAATGTCAAACATTATTTCAATTCCAATGGTTTCCAGAACATATTCGCTCTTATGGTCTGAAGATTTCACCGCCGGGGCGGCGATTAACTCCAAGGTCTGGACTCCGGAAAATGGCGATGGGACCGCTTTCAAAAATCGCGGATGGGGTAACCAAGAGCGCCAGTGGTATTTGGATTCACAGAGCACAATCGATTCGTCTGGTGCGCTTGTCACAACTGCGACGCGAGATGGTGCGGGAGCTAACACTTGTTATTACGGCGCGCCATGTGAGTGGATAAGTTCAAAGTTAGTTACAAAAGGCAAAGTTGGATTCAAGTATGGCCGCATTGAAGCCCGAATGAAGGGACCCGTCGGCGCTGGCACGTGGGCCGCATTCTGGATGCTCGGTGCAAATATCGATGATCGCCCTTGGCCTGGTTGTGGCGAGATCGATGTAACAGAACTTCTGGGGCGCGATCCATTAGTTACCTACGGAACTCCACACGGGCCAGCTTCTGGGCAGTCCTACACCGCCACCATGGATAAGGGATTTTCTGACGATTACCATACGTATGCTGTCGACTGGCTTCCAGATCAGATCACTTGGTACGTGGATGGTAAGGCTTACGGAACTCTCAATAAGGCTTCCTTGAGCGACCCTTCGCACACCTGGGTCTTCGACCACGAATATTACTTAATCATCAACCTGGCCATGGGCGGTGGCTTTGGTGGAGCGATTGATGAGAAGTTAAAGAGCGCCAATATTTCAGTCGATTATGTACATGTCTCAAGCATTAACGGCATAGGAGAAGTGATTCAACACTAATGACGAACCCCGAATGGAGCAGTAAATTAATGAATAAGGAATTCTTATGGGGAACAGCGACCTCAAGTTATCAAATTGAGGGAGCTATCGGTGAGGGCAATCGTGGAGAGAGTATTTGGGATACCTTCGTTAACACTCCAGGTAAGGTCAAAAATGGAGATACCGGCGCAATTGCAATCGATCATTTCAATCGCTTAGAAGAAGATGTAAAGATTATGAGCGAATTAGGAATTAACTCCTATCGCTTCTCAATCGCCTGGCCGCGCCTCTTTCCCCAGATGAGCAATTCTCTTGAGCGTGAGGGTGTCGATTTCTACAACAAACTCATCGACCTGTTGATTTCATACAATATTGAACCGATTGCCACTTTGTATCACTGGGATTTGCCGCAGTACCTCGAAAACATAGGCGGCTGGGCAAATCGCGCCATTCCGTTGGCATTCGAAACTTATGCCCTAGTCTGCGCTGAAGAATTCGGAGATCGAGTCAATCAGTGGATCACCCTTAATGAGCCCTGGTGCACAACTTTCCTAGGTTATTACATGGGAGTTCACGCGCCTGGAAAATCCAGTCCTGAACTCGCCATCGCTGCCGCTCACCACACAGCCCTAGCCCATGGTTATGCCACCCGAGCCATTAAGAAAGTCTGCCCAGAGGCACGAGTTGGTATCACCGTAAATATGACCACTTTGCATACGGACTCTGATGATGCAGAAACCAAGGAGATTTTCGACTTGGTCGACGCAAATCAAAATCGCTGGTGGATTGATGCGTTAATGACAGGTAAGTATCCCGAAAACTTGGTTGCGGAGTACGGCAGCCTTCTCTCTCAGGTCATGCTCCCTGGCGATGAATACATTTTGAAGACCGATCCGGATTTCTTGGGAGTCAATTACTACACCGATGGTTTCGTCGGGAAAGCACGCCCAAATGATGTCTCGATGGATATTCATAGCCCCTACCCAATTAAGAGGGTGGCGAATATGGAACTGCCCGCAACTATGTTTGATAATAGGACTGATTTCGATTGGCCAATAACTCCAAAGGGGTTGGGGTTGCTCCTGGAGAGAATCCATCACGACTGGCCGCAGATCCCTTCCATCTACGTAACCGAAAATGGGGCAGCCTTCAACGAGGGGCCAGATGAGCACGGCGTAGTAGATGACCACCGTCGTGTGGACTACCTGACTAGCCATATCGAGAGCATGCATGATGCAATCTCCCATGGAGCACCTGTTCATGGCTACTTTGCCTGGTCCCTCTTTGACAACTTTGAGTGGGCCGAGGGATACTCACAAAGATTTGGACTAGTTTATGTTGACTTTGAATCACAACAGAGAATCCCTAAACTTAGTTATCATAAGTACCAGGAAATAATCTCTTCACGAAGAGCTTGATAATTACTATCGCGACGGGGGCATTTCGATGAGATATACCATCGAAGAAGTTGCCGTGAAGGCTGGCGTCAGCAAGGCCACGGTCTCTCGCGTTATGAACGGTACCGCCACAGTTTCGAGAGAGACCAAGACCAAAGTGGAAGCGGCGATCAAGAAGTTGAACTATGAGCCAAACCTCAATGCTAGGAAGTTAGCTGGAGGCAAGGGTGGTTCGATTGCTCTCGTTTTAGAAGAATCTACCGACCAATTCTTCTCCAATCCATTCTGGAAATTAGTCGTCGACGGCTTCATCACATATGCAGCATCCCATAATCAGCATCCCGTTCTCTTTTTCCATTCTAGCCAAGAGACTGATCGTGGGCTGGCTAGCGCCTTAATCCGCGGAAATTACGATGCAATAGCCATCTTTGGATGGCACCATGACATTAACGTCATCGAGAAATTACTTCCGAAAGATATAAGAGTTGTCTTTGGCGGCCGTCAAGGAGAATCGGCTCGATTTACCCACGTGGGCGTAGATAACGTAGTCGGCGGCGAAATGGCAACCCAGCACCTTATAAATCAAGGTTGTCGGAATATTGTGCACATCACTGGAGACCTTACCGTTGAATCTGGGCGTGAAAGATTACAGGGATATAGAAATGCGCATAAGCGAGCCGGCTTGAAACTCAAAGAGGGGAATATAGTCGAGGGTGATTACTCAACCGCAAGGGCGGAGAAGGTACTTTTAGAATACCTGGAAAAGCGGGATGATCTGGATGGAATATTTGCCGGAAACGATCTCTCCGGAATTGGCGCAATCTCTGTTCTAAAGGAGAAGGGCTTCTCGATACCTACAGATGTCAAGGTGATTGGTTTTGACGGAACCGACCTCGCTAAGACAAATTCACCTTCGCTATCAACGGTGGCACAACCCTCTTACGATTTAGGTAGTGAAGTTGCTCGCCAACTAATTCTCCCAGCTTCTGAAAAATTGGTAAACGTCAATCTGCCCCTTGAGCTCATCGTTCGCGAATCTTCTAGAAAATAGATTTCTCTCTCCTCATTGAAGGCGGCTCATGAAATACAAACTATTGTGGAGCGAGAACTTTCCTGCGACCCCGAATGCTCTCCCAAATCCAGAAGTCTGGAACTTCGATCTCGGAGATGGCGCAGCCCATGGAATCCCAGGGTGGGGCAATATGGAACGCGAGTTTTACATCAAGGAGAACGCGACGGTGGGTTCGGGCCTGAAAATTGTGGCGGCAAAGGCTGACCCCAGTTCTGCTCCAGATGCATACTATGGAAAAGCCGAATGGCTAAGTAGCAAGATCCATACCGCTGGAAAAGTAGCTTTTAAATATGGCCGTTTTGATTTCCAAGTAAGCACTCCTACAGGTGGAGGAAGTTGGCCCGCAATTTGGATGTTGGGCACAAATATTGCAGATGTAACGTGGCCCTACTGCGGCGAGATAGATATTTTTGAAGGAGCGGGTAATCGCCCCAAGGAAATTCGGGGAACTCTGCATGGCCCGGGTTACTCGGCCGACAAAGGCATCACCGGCGCTTTCGATCATCAAACTGATCTCTCGTCTGCCGCGCATACTTTCTCTATTGAATGGCTTCCAGATGAAATCACCTGGCTGGCTGATGGTGAGTCCTATTTCACTATCCGGCGCAGCGATGAAGAGCTGAAGGGAAAAGATTGGCCCTTCAATGAGAACTTTTACCTGATCATCAACCTGGCTATGGGGGGCTGGTTCGCCGGTGGTGTTATTCCAGGATTTGATCGCTGTGAGTTCAATATTCATTCCATCCGTCAATCATCGATTGATGGCATTGGCGAAGTTACTCTCGGTTAAAAACTAATCGATCGGAATTATCACCTCATTATGGCGCGCAAATGGCGGTTTCCAAGGCGGGTCAAAGCGCGCGATGC
>JBAWYW010000012.1:0-11884 GCA_037143395.1 Actinomycetes bacterium
CGCGCAGCACCAGCTGCGCCATCTACGAATCAACCAACCGGCCCTGTTGATGTTGCCGCCCTTCGGCGTCTTTGGCCAGAAGTAATTGAGAATGTTAAAAAGCGCCGCCGTTTAACTTGGTCACTTCTTGCAGCAAGCGCGCAAGTACTTGCGATTGACGAGAAGAACATCACGATTGCAATTGTGAATGCAGGAGCGCGTGATTCCTTTATGCGCAGCGGTAGCGATGAGATTTTAAAGGCAGCTTTTGAAGATGTTATTGGACTCAAGCGTGAGATTGAAGTGATCGTCGATTCATCTATCGGGGTTGCAACAAGCGAGCGCACAACTGAGGAACACTCAGATGAGAATCAACTTTCAGGTACTGCGCTACTTGCACGTGAGCTAGGCGCGCAAGTCATTAAAGAATTTGAGCAGTGATGTACGACGGAGCCATACAAGATCTCATTGACGAACTTGGCCGTCTTCCGGGTATTGGACCTAAGTCAGCTCAGCGCATCGCTTTTCATATCATTCAATCTGAGCGAGTAGATGTTACGCGTCTTGCAGATGTTCTACGCACGGTAAAAGAACGTGTGAAGTTTTGTACAGAGTGCGGAAACATCAGCGAAGAAGATCTCTGCCGCATCTGCCAAGATCCAAGGCGTGATGCGAGCATCATCTGTGTTGTTGAAGAACCAAAAGATGTCATGGCGATTGAAAAGACGCGCGAATTTCGCGGGAAGTATCACGTGCTGGGTGGCGCAATCTCTCCTATCGATGGAGTGGGCCCAGAGAACTTGCGCATTAGAGAGCTCATGATCCGTTTAGGTAATACAGAGATTCAAGAATTAATCATTGCAACAGATCCCAATCTTGAAGGTGAAGCAACAGCTTCATATCTGATTCGCCAGATCAAACCTTTGGGTGTGAAGGTCAGCCGCCTTGCTTCAGGGCTGCCGGTCGGCGGAGATCTGGAATATGCCGATGAGGTCACCTTGGGCCGTGCATTTGAGGGGCGTCGCACAGTCGAATAGGGCCTGATTGAAGTTAGTTTAGGACTATCTCATTATTTAATACGCACCAGCGTCTCACATTGTGGGAAGATTGCCCTATGGCCATCTATTGTGGAAACCTTATCTTATGGGTTTAATCGTTCAGAAGTACGGCGGCTCTTCCGTCGCTGACGCCGAAGGGCTGAAGCGAGTCGCCGGCAGAATCGTGGCCACCAAACGTGCTGGCCACCAAGTCTGCGTTGTTGTCTCGGCTATGGGCGATACGACCGATGAATTAATCGATCTAGCGAACCAAGTTTCACCGCTTCCTCACGGCCGAGAACTCGACATGCTACTTACTGCTGGTGAGCGAATCTCTATGGCTCTTCTTGCGATGGCAATTGGAAACTTAGGCCATGAAGCAATGTCATTTACAGGTTCACAAGCTGGAGTAATTACAGATAGCAAACACGGTAAGGCTCGCATTATCGATGTCTCACCAGGTCGTATTCGTGAGGCGCTAGATGGTGGCCACATTGCGATCGTTGCAGGTTTCCAAGGTGTCTCTCAAGATACAAACGATGTAACAACACTTGGCCGCGGTGGTTCAGATACAACTGCTGTTGCGCTCGCTGCAGCCCTTGATGCTGATGTCTGTGAGATCTATACAGATGTCGATGGTGTTTATAGCGCTGACCCACGCATCGTTCCTGCCGCACGCAAACTCACAACTGTTACTTATGAAGAGATGTTAGAACTTGCAGCAAGCGGAGCAAAAGTCTTGCACCTGCGCTGCGTGGAGTATGCACGTCGGTTTGATTTACCAATTCATGTCCGCTCATCATTTTCAAATTTAGAAGGAACGTGGATCGTCAAAGATCACCCAGGAGGAGAAATGGAACAAGCAATTATCAGCGGTATCGCCCACGATAAGAGCGAAGCGAAGATCACAGTTGTTGGAGTGCCAGATAGAACTGGTATTGCGGCAAGAGTCTTTCAAGCAATCGCAGATGCCGACATCAACATCGACATGATCGTGCAGAACGTATCGGCGGCAGCAACCGGGCTGACAGATATCTCCTTCACCCTTCCTATGGCAGATGGGGCAGAAGCGGTCGCTCTCCTTAAAGGACTTCAAGGTGAGATTGGTTTTGCCTCTCTTCAATATGATGACCAGATCGGCAAGCTCTCACTTGTTGGCGCAGGAATGCGCTCACATCCAGGAGTGACAGCAACATTCTTTGCATGTTTAGCTGATGCAGGAATTAATATTGAAATGATTTCAACATCTGAAATCCGAATCTCAATCATTTGCCGTGCAAGTGATTTAGAAAAGGGCGTAAAAGCCGCTCACACTGCATTTGAATTAGATGCCAAAGAAGAAGCCGTCGTATATGGAGGAACAGGCCGATGAGTAAGAAACCATCACTTGCAGTAGTAGGTGCAACAGGCGCTGTTGGTAGCGTCATGCTGGATATCTTGACTAAGCGTCCCAACGTTTACGGTGAGATCCGCCTTATTGCATCTGCGCGTAGCGCAGGTAAAAAACTCATGTGCCGTGGTGAGGAACTCACCGTTGTTCCAATTTCTCCAGAAGCATTCGATGGAATTGATATTGCGATGTTTGATACACCAGATGACATTGCTGGCGAATGGGCGCCTATTGCAGTCTCACGCGGGGCAGTAGTCGTAGATAACTCAACGTTCTGGCGTATGGATGATCAAGTTCCGCTGGTTGTTGTTGAAATTAACCCAGAGGCAATCAAGAACCGTCCAAAGGGCATCATCTCTAATCCAAATTGCACAACGATGACAATGATTGTTGCTATGGGCGCATTACACAAGGCCTATGGCCTCAAAGAACTTTTTGTTTCTTCTTACCAAGCTGTTTCAGGTATGGGAGTTACTGGTCCTGAAACTTTGCGCAATCAAATCAGCGCAGTTGCAGGAACAATGCTGGGCGAGGAGCCAGGAGACTTGCGCACGGTCATTAAAGATTTCGGTGCATTCCCAGCACCACTTGCTCTGAACGTTATTCCTTGGGCAGGTTCACTTAAGCCCGATGGTTATTCATCTGAAGAGACAAAGGTTCGTTTTGAATCTCGCAAAATCTTGGGTCTTCCAAACCTCAAAGTTGCTGTGACATGTGTGCGCGTTCCAGTTATTACAACGCACTCACTTTCAGTTCACGCAATCTTTGATAAAGAAGTCACACAAAAGGGTGCACAAGATCTACTTAAAACTGCTCCGGGTATTGAGCTTATGGATGATCCTGAAAAGGGAATCTGGCCAACACCAGCAGATGTTGTGAACACAGATCCAACGTGGGTTGGCCGAGTTCGCCGTAGCTTTGATGACGATCATGCACTTGATCTCTTTGTCTGCGGAGATAACCTACGCAAAGGCGCTGCGCTCAATACTGCGCAGATTGCTGAACTTGTTGCAAAGGAATTTAGCGCTTAAGTTTTATAGAGCGCTTTCAAGTATCAGTAGTGATACTTCCGGTGGAGATGCAACGCGAATGCGTGCGAATGGGCTAGTACCCATTCCTGCTGAAACATTCAGCCATGGTTGATCTTTAATCTTGCTGACACCGCGCGCTCTAGAAGTTGGAAGATCACAATTTGTCGTGAGAGCTTTTGATCCACTAAACCATGGCAGGCGAACTTGTCCGCCATGGGTGTGGCCAGCAAAGATTAAATCCACATCGTCTTCGGCCATTGCATCTAATACGCGCATATAAGGCGCATGAGTAACTCCAATTGCAAGATCACATTGCACAGGCTTACCGCTGACTAATGCGTATTGATCACGATTGAGATGAGCGTCATCTGTTCCGCGCACTTCAATTACGGTGTTTTTAATGGTTGCAATTGCCTTTTTATGATTGAGATCAAACCAACCGCGGCTAACCAAACCTTCTCGAAGTTCTTCCGTTGGAAGATTTGGGCCAAGTACCCGCTTGCCATGATCCTTCTTTAGATAAGAGAAAGGATTCTTAAATTTAGGTGCGAAGTAATCATTAGAACCAAAAACGAATAACCCTGGCAGATCAAGCAAGGGATCAAGTGCATCTAAAACAAAGGGCACCGCATCGGGATGGGCGAGAAAATCTCCCGTACTAATCACTAAATCAGGTGAGAGCTGGGCAAAAGACTTAATATCTGCAATCTCCTTTTTGCGAGAGGGAGTCAGATGCAGATCTGAAAAGTGCAGCACGCGTATTGCCCGGTGCCCTTGGGGCAATACGGGGATAGTTTCTTGGCGTAGTCGGTATCCCATAGACATGAGAAGATACCCCTATGGGACTTAAAGAAACACTACAAAGTGACCTTACTGAAGCAATTCGTTCTCGGGATGAGATTAAATCCGGCACGATCCGTATGGTTTTAACGGCAATTACCAATGAAGAAGTTTCTGGAAAAGAAGCTCGCACCCTTTCTGACGCTGAGATCATCACTGTTCTTTCACGTGAAGGAAAAAAACGCCGCGAAGCAGCTGAAGCATTTGCTGAAGGTGGAAGAGCCGATCGCGCTGAACAAGAGAAAAAAGAGGGCGAAATAATCGCCACCTATCTTCCAGCGCAACTATCTGAAGATGAAGTGAAAAAGATTATTGCTGATGCAATCGCGCAAAGTGGCGCATCAGGACCTCAAGGCATGGGTCAAGTCATGAAACTTGTAACTCCACAGACTGCTGGCAAAGCAGATGGCGGACTTGTTTCAGGTTTAGTTAAAGCCGCTCTCACTGGAGGAAATTAAATGAAGTTTGAATATGTCACAGTTCCACTTCTTACCCACGCGACCAAGCAAATCCTGGATACATGGGGTTCTGAAGGTTGGGAGCTTGTTCAAGTAGTTCCTGCCCCTGGCGGGGGAGATCAATTAGTTGCCTACATGAAAAGAGAGATGAAATAAATGGATGTTCGCGCAAAGTTAGCTGAGTTAGGTTTGAAGTTACCAGTAGCCGCTCTTCCTGTTGCTGCATATGTTCCAGCAGTTCGTACAGGCAATCTTGTTTTCACTGCAGGGCAACTTCCACTTGTTGATGGAAAGATTCCATTTGTCGGCAAAGTGGGCGGCGCTGTTACACCTGAGCAGGCAAACCAGATGGCGCAAGTATGTATTTTGAACGCTTTAGCTGCTGTTGAACTTGTTGCTCCGGTCGATTCGATTGTGAAGGTTGTTCGCGTGGTTGGTTATGTGAACGGTGTTCCTGGCTTTATTTCAGCACCTGGTGTTGTGAACGGCGCTTCAGAAGTCTTGATTCATATCTGGGGAGATGTCAACGGAAAGCATGCACGTAGCGCCTTTGGTGTTGCTGAGTTGCCATTAGATGCACCAGTGGAGATTGAACTCACTGTTGAGGTTGCTTAAAACTTAAATTAACGCCCGCGCTTTGTTATTCGCTCAATATCGGTGACTAATACGGCGCGTGGTTCAAGTTTGACCCAACCGCGTGCTGCAAAGTCAGCAAGTGCTTTATTGACTGTCTCACGTGATGCTCCAACTAACTGAGCAAGCTCTTCTTGTGTGAGGTCGTGGTTCACGTGCAGACCATCATCTTTTTGCACACCAAAGCGTGTACCTAAATCAATTATTGCCTTGGCTACCCGCCCTGGAACATCTGCAAAGACTAAGTCAGCTAAGACTTCATTAGATTTACGTAGACGTTGGGCTAAACGGCGAAGCAGCTCCAGTGAAACCTTTGGATGTGTTGTGACAAGGCCAATTACTTGATCATGTGCCAAAGAAACTAATCGAACATCTGTTACTGCAGTTGCAGTTGCTGTGCGGGGTTCTGGATCAAAAAGTGATAGCTCACCAAACATCTCGCCAGGTCCAAGAATCGAGAGAAGGTTCTCTCGCCCATCTCCTGATGATGTTCCAAGCTTTACCTTGCCAGAGGCGATTACATAAAGGCGATCGCCTTCATCGCCCTCTTTAAATAGTGTGTGACCCTTAGCAAGTTTGAGAGCAGTCATCGATTCGCGAATAGAGGCCGCAGATGCATCATCTAGGGCACTAAACAGAGGTGCACGGCGAATTATTGCGTCATCATCTTTCGGGTTTGCCACACGAGCACCCTACTCTTGCCGGGCAAAGTGTTCCAATCGGGAGTTTTTAAATGAAATAGGCTTGCTCTATGCGCGAATCCTTCCAAGCCAAGAAGAAACGTGCTGGCGCTATGTACAAGGTCTTGTGCAAGCGTTACCCCAATGTCAGATGCGAGTTAGATTTCCAAAGCCCATTCCAATTACTTGTAGCAACAGTGCTCTCTGCACAGTGCACTGATAAGAGGGTTAATCAGGTAACGCCAGCGCTCTTTAAGAAGTTTGGAACTCCCAAGAAGATGGCAGGGGCAAAGATCTTAAAGCTTGAAGATCTCATTCATTCCACAGGTTTCTATCATGCTAAAGCTCGCAACATCAAAGGATTATCTGAAAAGCTCATGCATGAATTCGCAGGGATAGTTCCAAATAATCTGGAAGATTTGGTAACACTGCCTGGCGTTGGAAGAAAGACAGCAAATGTCGTCTTAGGCCATGCTTTTGATATTCCAGGAATTACAGTTGACACGCATTTTGGAAGACTTTCTCGAAGATTTAAGTGGACCACATCTGAGGATCCAGTAAAAGTTGAGCACGCAGTTGGTGAACTCATTATTCAAAAAGAATGGACAAACCTTTCTCAGCGAATGATCTGGCATGGAAGACGGATTTGTCATTCACGTAAACCTGCCTGCGGTGCATGTCCTCTTGCTGACCTCTGTCCAAGTTATGGCATAGGTGAGACTGATAAAGTGAAAGCTATGGCGTTAGTTAAATCAGATGAGGATTTCAGATGAAGCAGCTTCGTCTTCTGATGATCAGCGCTCTGCTCTTATCGTTCATCCCATCTGCTCACGCCGCAGGCTCTGTTGTGAGTTGTTCAGCTATTAAGACTGGGCAAGGGCAAGTGAAATCCAAGACGCTTCTCTCCTGTTTGGATAGCAAAAGCAAGGTGATGTTAGAAGGAATTAGAGGACCCGTTGTCATCAACGTATTTGGTTCATGGTGCGCCCCATGTCAGCAAGAGATTCCTCTCTTTGTTTCACTCTATGCAACAAAGAAAGTTTCTATTGTGGGGATCGATGTCGAAGAAGCCAACATACAAACTGGTCGTAATTTTGTCCTTAAAAAAGGAATTACTTGGCCAATCCTCTATGACGCAATTGGAGCCACTAAATCAAGCTTTGGCCCAGGAGTTCCTGTGACATGGTTCTTAGATGCGAAGGGTTATGTTGTTTATCGCCATGTAGGACTAGTTACTTCCCAAAAGCAACTTAATTCTGAAGTCGCTAAGTATCTTGGCATCAAACTATGAATTGGATTGACTGGGTCTTTGTAGCGGCGCTGCTCTTCGCTTTTGTTCGCGGCTACCGAGCAGGATTTCTCTCAACAATCTTGAGAGCCATCGGATTCATTGGCGGTGGGCTTGGCGGTCTCTACCTAGGAATTCACTATTTGCATAATTACTCATCGGGCGTTCTCAAGTTCTTTCTACTTTTTGTGGCTATAGCAATTACGGCTTCTGTGGGCGAATTTATTTTTAAGAAGTTTGCTGAGATCTTTCACAACAGAATACTTTTTGGTCCCTTTAAATGGGCTGACTCACTGCTTGGAGCAGCGTTTTCGGTGCTGCGCACACTCATCATGTTGGTAGTTATTGGGCACTTACTCTTGATTACCCCTTGGGGTTGGGCAGTGCATGAGATTCCCACAAGTAAGATTTATAAGCAGATTGATTCCTACTCACCTGCCGTGATTCAGGAAATTACGAAAAAGGCTACAAGCATTCACTAACAATTAAGGCATACGCCTGTAAGCGTCTTTTCGGTGTTTAATCTGAATGAGTTCTATAAGTAACAGGTCATCTAATACGTGATACAAAATTCTGTAATCACCAATCCTGACCCTCAGATAAGGTGAGTTTGCAATATGGCGTGCAGCTGGAGGAAAAGGATTTTCACCTAGCAGGGTGATTGCAGCATAAATTCTTTTTTTAAGGGGACCGTCAAGTTGATCTAAACTTTTCTTTGCTTGTGGTCGTATCTGAATCTGATAGTGACTCACTTAAAAACCTAGCTCTCGCTTCACCTGCTCCCACGGAATGCTAGGTTTTTTATCAGCAAGTGATTCTTCTATTGAATTGAGATCTTCTATATCTTCAAGAGCAGCGAGTAACTTCTCGTAGTAGGAAGGGCTGATCACTACAGCCGCGCTTTGACCGTGGCGCTGGATAAAGACCGGTTTTTTCTGCGCTTCATCGATTACAGCAGGGAGTTCTTGCCGGGCGTCTGTGATGGAATATGTGCTCATATGCAGAGTGTACATTCTTTAATTCAAATTGTACAGAACTATTTTGACCCTCAAAGCTGTCTTAAAGCAGGTTAGTCCTCGGTTTTACCGCTTGCCAATCCTGATTGAATCAACTTCATAACATTTGGATCAGCAAGTGTTGTTGAATCTCCAACTGCGCGGTTTTCAGCAACATCCCGAAGAAGTCTGCGCATGATCTTCCCGCTACGAGTCTTTGGAAGTTCATTAACAACCAAGATCTGCTTTGGACGAGCAATTGCGCCTATTCCCTTTGCCACATGAGCTTTAAGCTCTTTGATGAGTTCATCTCCGCCCACACTTGGAATTCCCCCACGCAAAATGACGAAAGCAACGATTCCTTGGCCTGTTGTCTCATCTTTAGCGCCAACAACGGCAGCTTCAGCAACATTCGGATGTGAGACAAGTGAAGATTCAACCTCTGTTGTTGAGATGTTGTGACCAGATACAAGCATCACATCATCAACTCTTCCGAGCAGCCAGATAGCTCCATCTTCATCTAGCTTTGCGCCATCACCAGCAAAATACTTTCCCTCAAATCTTGACCAGTAAGTTTCTCGGTAACGCTCATCTGATCCCCAAATACCACGCAACATAGAAGGCCATGGTTCGGTAAGCACCAGATAACCACCGCCACCTTTTCCAACAATTTTTGCTTCATCATCAACAACTTTGGCGACGATTCCAGGAAGTGGACCCATGGCTGATCCCGGTTTTGTTGCAGTAACACCGGGAAGAGGAGAGATCATGATTGCGCCTGTTTCTGTCTGCCACCAAGTGTCAACAATCGGGCAGCGATTGCCACCAATAACTTCTCGGTACCACATCCATGCCTCTGGATTAATAGGTTCACCAACAGATCCAAGTAAACGCAGTGAAGTGAGATTAGAAGCTTTAGGAAACTCTTCTCCCCACTTCATCCAGGTGCGAATAAGAGTTGGAGCTGTATAAAGAATGCTTACTTTGTATTTTTCAATAAGCTCAAAGACACGACCCTTAGTTGGTGTATCAGGAGTTCCCTCATACATCACTTGCGTAGCGCCGTTAATGAGCGGCCCATAAACAACATATGAGTGGCCAGTAATCCAACCAATATCAGCGGTGCACCAGTAGACATCACTCTCGGCCTTGAGATCAAAGACAACGCGGTGGGTGTAAGAAGCTTGAGTGAGGTAACCACCGGTTGTGTGGAAGATTCCCTTGGGCTTTCCTGTTGTGCCGGATGTGTACAAAATAAATAAAGGATGCTCGCTATCAAAGAACTCTGCCTCGTGCTGATCTGATTGGCGATTTACAATCTCATGCCACCAGATATCAATATCAGGATTAAAAGGCGTTTCTTGGCCTGTGCGCTTTACAACTAACACATTCTTAACATTGGTCTTCTTTGCAGCAAGTGCTTCATCAACGATTGGCTTAAGGGCAAAAGGTGAACCTTTACGAAAGCCGCCGTCAGATGTAATAACCAGCGTTGCATCGGCATCTTCAATTCGAGTAACAAGTGAATCAGCGCTAAATCCACCAAAGATCACTGAGTGCAAAGCGCCAATACGAGCACACGCAAGCATTGCAACTGCTGCTTCAGGAATCATTGGCATGTAGATAGCAACGCGATCTCCTGACTTCACGCCAAGTTCAATTAGAGCATTCGCTGCTTTCTTAACGTCAGTGAGCATCTGCGCAAAAGTGATTGAGCGGGAATCCCCCGGTTCTCCTTCAAAATAAAATGCAACCCGGTTCCCCCGTCCTTCTAATACATGACGGTCAAGTGCGTTATAAGAAGCATTGAGTTTTCCGCCAACAAACCATTTGGCGTAAGGAGAATTCCATTCCAAGACTGTCTCCCACTTTTTATCCCAATGGAGATAGCCAGCTTGTTTTTCCCAGAATCCAAGACGATCTTTCTCGGCATCGACGTACATAGATTCCTTGCCATTTGCTTGCGCAGCAAACTCAGGTGATGGAGCAAAGGTGCGCTCTTCGTAAGAGAGATTTTCCAAGGAACTCATGCTTCCAACGCTACCTGCGGGAGTAATTGCCTACAAGAGATTTAGGAAATTTCTTACTTTCATCAACATGCGGATGTCATCCACATGCGCGGCGATCGGCGCTCATTGACGAGGGTCAACCCTCGTAACTTTCCATCAGTGATCTACCCATATCTATTTTTACTAGGAGAGAAAAATGTTGTCAGTCTTTACCAATGTATGGAAAATCGTTTCCCACCTTCACACCTTTGAAGTCGCAGGGCTCTGGCTACTCAAAGGAGGCAAGGCGGTTTTTCATAGCAATATGGGCTTTCTAGGGCTGAGCGTCTTGCTCAATCATTTAGGCATAAATTAAGGGCAAACGGGCGCAAATTTCGCTCAGTTTTCCAATCCGCCCCAAAGCATGACAAAATTAGCCGTAAGCAAGACGTCTGACCCAAAGATGTGCCAGAGGTTCTCTTACATTCTTACGTGAGAACTATTCGAAGGAAATTTGGGGAGAAAATCAGATGCCAATAGCAACTCCGGAAATTTATGCACAGATGCTCGATCGCGCTAAAGCGGGAGCATTTGCTTATCCAGCAATCAACGTTTCATCATCACAGACACTAATTGGTGCGATCCGTGGTTTTGCTGAAGCTGAGTCTGACGGAATCGTTCAGATTTCATGGGGCGGAGCGGAGTACATGTCTGGTTCAACTGTGAAGAACATGGTTGATGGCTCTCTTGCACTTGCTGAATATGCACATATCGTTGCTAAGAATTACAAAGTAAATATTGGTATTCACACCGATCACTGCCCAGCAGAAAAGCTCGATGGCTTCATGCGTCCCCTTCTGAAAATTGGCGCAGATCGCGTGAAGGCAGGACAGAAGCCTTTGTTCAACTCTCACATGTGGGACGGCTCAGCTGTCTCTATGGATGAGAACATGAGCATCGCTAATGAATTGATCGATGCATCAACTGCGGCAAAGACCATCCTTGAAATTGAGATCGGTGTTGTTGGCGGAGAAGAAGATGGAATTGAAGCCAAGCACGATGCAAAGCTTTACTCAACACCTGAAGATGCACTCCTCACAATCAAAACTCTTGGTTCTGGAGAGCGTGGTCGCTATATGGTTGCTGCAACATTTGGAAACGTTCATGGTGTTTATAAGCCAGGAAACGTTGTCTTGCAGCCAAAGATCCTTCGCACACTTCAAGACGCTGTCTCAGCAAAGCTTGGACTAGCAGCAGGAGCAAAGCCTATGGATCTAGTTTTCCATGGTGGCTCAGGCTCATTGCTCACAGAAATCCGTGAAGCACTTGATTACGGTGTTGTGAAGATGAATATCGATACCGACACGCAATACGCATTTACTCGTCCGCTCGTTGATCACGTTATGAAGAATTACGATGGCGTGCTCAAGGTTGATGGCGAAGTCGGCAGCAAGAAGGCTTATGACCCACGTGCGTGGGGCAAGCTGGCTGAAGCTGGCTTAGCTAAGCGTGTTGTTGAAGCGTGTGAAGATCTTCGCTCAACAGGTACTTCCCTCAATAAGTAA
>JBAWYW010000013.1:0-11501 GCA_037143395.1 Actinomycetes bacterium
GCTTGGGGATGGCGAGGCGCAATCTGCGACAGCTGCGGCGCTGATTTCTTCAAGGGGGCTAGTTCGCCGAGAAGTTGGTAACGCACTAGGTTTGCGCATTACGCCAACCATTGAATTTTTTGCCGATGGTCTACAGGAATCTGCAACTGCGATGAATGATCTCATGTCATCTGTTCGCGCAGCCGATGCCGAGCTCGCAAAACTTCGAGCGCAAGCAAAACCCATTGGTGAGCCTGATCCATATAAGAGTCACGAATAAGCCTTCGATGACAAATGGATTCTTGCTCGTTAACAAAACGGGAGGAATGACTAGCCACGATGTTGTGGCAAAGGTTCGAAAGCGCTTTGCTACAAAAAAAGTGGGACATGCTGGAACCTTAGATCCTATGGCAACCGGAGTTCTGGTCCTTGGAATTGGTAATGCGACAAGGCTTCTTCAATATGTCACAGATGGCAAAAAAGGCTATCAAGCTGTTATCTCACTAGGTAAAGCCACTGTTACAGATGATGTTGAAGGTGAAGTTATATTTAATGCTGATCCTCTTAAGCTTGCAGCAATAACAGACGAACAGATTAAGAAAATATTAGAAGCAATGGTGGGGGAGATCTCTCAGCGCCCTAGCTCTGTCTCTGCAATCAAAGTGGATGGAAAAACTTCTCACCAACGTGTACGGGAGGGTGAGAGCGTTGAATTGCCGACCCGCGATGTAACAATTTACGGATTAACAATCTCTTCCATTGAAAGAAATCCAGACTTCATTGAAATTCATATTGGCGTTGAGTGTTCGGCTGGAACATATATCCGAGCCATTGCTAGAGATTTAGGAGAGGCGCTTGGCGTTGGCGGTCACCTAACCAAGCTTCGCAGGTACCTAGTTTCACCTTTTAAGATTGAAGAATGTTCGGAGTGGGAAAGTGCGGAACTTATAAGTACAGCCGAGGGTATTGGAAAAATCCTTCCTACTCGCACCCTTGATATGACAGAGATCTCAGAAATTTCATTTGGTAGAAAGATAGGTTTAAGTAGCGATGAAGGAATTGTTGCTGCTCTGACTCCTCAAGGTGAATTTGCAGGGCTTCTCCGCAATGAAGATTCCGGCGGATGCCTAGTGGCAACTCCGATTATGGTTTCCGTGAAAGGATAAAGACATGACATCTGTTGCTATCGGTATTTTTGATGGTGTCCACAAAGGCCACCAGAAGATTCTCGCTGCCGCCGCAGAGCACGGCCCAGTTACGGTTCTAACTTTTGACCCACATCCAACATCAATTTTTGCTCCCGAGCGCACACCTCCAGCCCTTCTGAGAATTGCAGATCGCATCGCGCTTCTAAAAAAGAATGGCGCATCAGAGGTTGTCGTTCTCCCATTCACAAAAGAGTTTGCTGCTAAAAGTCCTGACGAATTTATCTCTGGTGTTCTAAAAAATCAGTTGCACGCCACACATGTCACGGTTGGAGTGAACTTCACCTTTGGGCATAAGGCAGAAGGAAATGTTGAGTACTTAAAGCAACATGCAGATGGATTTGCTGTGACAGGTGTAAAGCTCGATGAAAATCGAGGAAGTGCAATCTCCTCTTCTCGTATTCGAGCTCTTGTGATTGACGGGGATATTGAGAGGGCAAATGAATTACTCACTCGGAACTACTTCCTGACAGGACCAGTTGTTCACGGCGAGAAGAGAGGCCGTGAGATCGGGTATCCAACGGCAAATATTGGATTAGCAGATAATGCAACTGTTCCAGCAGATGGTGTGTATGCAGGATGGCTCACTGTCGGTGGAATCAGGTGGCAAGCAGCAATATCAATTGGAACAAACCCAACATTTCCTGGTGTACGAGGTCGTCAAGTAGAGGCATATGCAATTGATCAGATCGGCTTAGATTTATATGATCAAGAAGCTAAATTAGAATTTGGATTTAGGCTTCGTGATACTTTGAAATTTGATGGCTTAGACCCACTTCTTGAACAAATGAAGCGCGACTGCGAGCAAGCAAAAGCCCTCACTTCCTAAGCGTGGAATCCTCACGATTTCTCTCCTCTGTGCCTTGGCTGGTAAGTTAGGCCCACAAAGCGAGAACTTGAGCCTTCGTGAATCACACCGAGGCCCTCGTGACAGTAGAAGGAGTGCCACATGGCCTTACAGCCAGCAGAGAAAAAAGAGATCATCGCAAAGTACGGCGCTTCCGCCACTGACACAGGAAGTCCCGAAGCACAGATTGCTTTGCTTTCTCGCCGTATCGAAGAAATTACCGAACACCTCAAGACTAATAAGAATGATCACCACAACCGTCGTGGACTCTTGTTGCTGGTTGGTAAGCGTCGCCGTATTTTGCAATACCTTGCAAAGACAGAAGTAACTCGTTACAGAGCGATTATCGAAAAGCTCGGTATTCGCCGCTAATTTAAGTAACAGTTCGCTCTTTAGTTAATCGGTCCTCGGTAGTGGTTTACGGACCAAAATCTCCGTGAACTTCGATCGAAGATCCATTTCCTAATGTGTAGTGAGCTGAGAAATGGAGATGACCCATGGAGGGTCAAGATGTGAAGTTCGCCGTTGCGAAAATCGACAATGGCAAGTTTGGAAAGCGCGAGATCCGTTTTGAAACAGGACGCCTTGCAAAGCAAGCAGCAGGAACAGCACTGGTTTATCTAGATGATGACTCAATGCTCCTGTCTGCAACAACAGCATCAAAGCAGCCGAAGGATCAATTTGATTTCTTCCCGCTGACTGTTGATGTTGAAGAGCGTATGTATGCAGCAGGAAAGATCCCAGGATCGTTCTTCCGCCGCGAAGGTCGTCCATCAGAAGATGCGATCCTCACATGCCGCCTCATTGACCGACCACTTCGCCCCGCATTCGTCAAAGGATTGCGTAATGAAGTTCAGGTTGTTGTCACAGTTATGGCATTAAACCCTGATCATATGTATGACGTGCTTGCGATTAACGCAGCTTCAATGTCAACACAACTTGCTGGATTGCCATTCACCGGTCCAATCGGCGGCGTTCGTGTTGCTTTGATTGAAGGCCAATGGGTTGCATTCCCAAATCACTCTGATTTGGAGAAGGCAGTCTTTGACATGGTTGTTGCCGGAACAATTGCTGGCGATGACATTGCGATCATCATGGTTGAAGCAGAAGCAACAACACAGACAATTGATCTGATCAAGGGTGGAGCTCAAGCTCCAACTGAAGAGATTGTTGGTCAAGGACTAGAGGCTGCAAAGCCATTTATTCGCGCCCTATGTAATGCACAGAATGAACTCGCAAAGGTTGCTGCAAAGCCAACCGGTGAATTCCCTGTTTACCTTGAGTATCAAGATGATGTTTACGCAGCAGTTGAAAAGGCTGCAGCAGATGACATCGCTAAGGCGCTTACTATTGCTGGAAAGCAAGAGCGTGAGACCAAGCTTGATGAGATCAACGCAGTTAACAAGGAACATTTCGCAGTCTCATTTGAAGGCCGTGAGAAGGAAGTTTCTGCTGCGCTTCGCTCAGTAACTAAGAAGTCAGTACGTCAGCGTGTATTGCGCGACAAGATTCGTATCGATGGTCGCGGAGTTCGCGATATCCGTCCAATCACAGCAGAGGTTGAAGTTATGCCTCGTGTTCACGGTTCAGCAATATTTGAACGTGGAGAGACACAGATTCTTGGTGTGACAACCTTGAATATGCTTAAGATGGAACAACAACTAGACACATTGAGCCCTGAGCACCATAAGCGTTATATGCACAACTACAACTTCCCTCCTTACTCAGTAGGCGAGACAGGTCGTGTTGGTTCACCAAAGCGCCGCGAAATCGGTCACGGTGCACTTGCAGAGCGTGCATTGGTTCCAGTTCTTCCAACACGTGAAGAATTCCCATATGCAATTCGCCAAGTTTCAGAAGCACTAGGTTCAAATGGATCAACATCCATGGGTTCTGTGTGTGCTTCAACCATGTCACTACTAAATGCTGGTGTGCCACTTAAGGCGCTAGTTGCAGGTATTGCTATGGGTCTTATCTCTGACCAAGTTGATGGCAAGACTGAATATGTCGCGCTTACTGACATTTTGGGTGCTGAAGATGCATTTGGAGATATGGACTTCAAGGTTGCCGGAACGAAGGAGTTCGTTACTGCGCTACAGCTTGATACAAAGCTTGATGGAATTCCAGCTTCAGTACTTGCATCTGCACTCTTGCAGGCAAAGGAAGCTCGTCTATTCATCCTCGACATCATGAACCAAGCAATTGATGCTCCTGATGAGATGAGTCTTCTTGCTCCTCGCATCATTTCAATCAAGGTTCCTGTTGATTTGATTGGTGCAATCATCGGACCTAAGGGCAAGATGATTAATCAGATTCAAGATGAGACAGGCGCAGATATCACTATCGAAGATGATGGAACTATCTACATCGGTGCACTTGAAGGATCTCAAGCAGAAGCTGCAAAGAAGATGATTGACGCAATCGCTAATCCGGTTGTGCCAAAGGTTGGGGAGCGTTTCAACGGTAGCGTTGTAAAGCTCGCAACATTCGGCGCATTTATCTCTTTGGTTCCTGGTAAAGATGGCTTGCTCCACATCTCGCAAATCCGCAAGATGCATGGTGGAAAGCGCATCGAGAACCTTGAAGAAGTGATGAAGGTCGGAGACAAGATTGAAGTTGAAATCAACGAGATTGATCCAAAGGGCAAGTTCTCTTTGGTCCCAGTTTTGGCTGATGGAACAACTCCAACTGACTCTGCTGAATAATTAGTAATTAATGCCACGTACCATCTTGCCTAGCGGCCTTCGGATTGTTACCGAAGAAGTTTCAACTGTCCGCTCAGCAACATTTGGTGTGTGGGTAAATGTCGGCTCTCGCGATGAGACATCACCTGTCGCGGGAGCTTCACATTTTCTAGAGCACTTACTATTTAAGGGAACAAAGACCCGCACCGCGATGGAAATCTCATCAAGTATTGAAGCGGTTGGCGGCGAGATGAATGCTTTTACTGGCAAGGAATACACATGTTTTTATGCCCGTGTCATTGATGTTGATCTTCCTCTAGCTGTTGAAGTCATTTCAGATCTGATTACATCATCTGTAGTTGCAGCATCAGATGTTGATGCTGAACGCAATGTCGTACTAGAAGAGATTGCTATGAGAGATGATGATCCATCCGACCTCATTCATGATCTATATCTCGAGGCTTATTACGGAAACTCAGAGCTTGGTCGACCAATTCTTGGCACAATTGATTCGATCAAAAGTATGTCAAGAAATTCAGTCTTTAATTACTATAAGAAGAAATATCGACCTGAAGACCTGGTCATTGCTGTTGCGGGAAATATCAAACATAAGAAAGTTGTCCGCATGGTGGAAGAAGCTATGTCTAGAGATAATTTCTTAGATGTGCCTAATGCAAAACCAAATTTGCGAGCACCAGCACATTCAAAAGTACCCGGTGCTGGGAAAGTGGGAATTTTAGAAAAGAAGACAGAACAAGCTCACTTACTACTCGGCGGCCAAGGAGTAGAGCGCAATGACGATCGTCGATTTGCTTTAAGCGTTCTTGCCTCAGCACTTGGTGGGGGAATGTCTTCGCGTCTTTTTCAAGAAGTTCGTGAGAAGCGTGGCTTGGCTTATTCGGTGTATTCATATGTACAGCAATTTGCAGGATCTGGAACTCTGGCATTTTATGCAGGTTGCCAGCCATCAAAGGCAGTTGAAGTTGTAAAAATTATTCGAGATATCACCATGGATGTTGCCGAGCATGGCTTAACAGAAGAAGAAATTACCCGCGCCAAGGGAGCAGTTTCTGGATCACTCGTTTTGAGCCAAGAGGACACCGGCTCTCAGATGAGTCGAATCGGCAAAAGTGAATTGGTTTATGGGGAAGTAATGACTTTTGATGAGATCTTATCCCGCGTAAAAAATGTGACACCAGCGGATGTCAGGGCAATTGCCAGCGAGATCCTGCCCAAACCTTCTACCCTTGCCATAGTGGGACCATTTAAGAGCGCGAGTAAGTTTGAGAAGGTGATTGCATGAGTACCAAGGTAGCTGTGCTTGGAGCCAAGGGACGGATGGGTGCAACAACAGTTGCGGCTATAAGTGATGCAAAAGATTTAGAACTCGTTGCTTCTTTAGATCTTGGTGATTCACTCGAAGGTCTTGTCACATCTGGGGCCCAAGTCGTAGTTGATTTCACTCACCCTGACTCAGTCATGGGAAATTTAGATTTTGCAATCAACCACGGAATAAACGTTGTGGTTGGAACAACTGGATTTGATGCTAAAAAGCTTGAGCAGATCAAAGGATGGCTTGCCAAGAATCCAAAAGTCGGAGCACTTATTGCCCCAAACTTTGGCCTTGGCGCAGTGTTGATGATGCAATTTGCAGCACAAGCATCCAAGTACTTTGAGTCAGTAGAAATTATTGAACTTCACCACCCAAACAAGGTGGATGCTCCTTCAGGGACGGCCGCAAGAACTGCAGAACTAATTACAGAGGCACGTAAATCTGTTTCAAAATCTGCAATGCCAGATGCGACTACAACTTCCCTTGATGGTGCACGTGGAGCAAAGGTTGGAGATGTTCCAGTCCATTCTGTACGCCTTCGCGGATTAGTTGCCCATCAAGAAGTCATCTTGGGTGATTTAGGGGAGACACTCACCATTCGTCATGACTCCATCGACCGCACAGGCTTTATGCCAGGTGTTCTCTTGGGTGTACGCAAGGTGGTTTCACACCCTGGCCTTACATTTGGCCTAGAACACTTTTTAGATCTTAAGTAGACTTCGAGCAACTAGTAGTAGGAGAAGAAAATGTCTAAAGAAATAACAATGTATGGCGCAGATTGGTGTGGAGATTGCCGTCGCTCAAAGGCGTATTTAGACTCACACAATGTCACATATAACTACGTTGATGTCGAAAAAGATCTTTCAGCGGCAGACAAGGTGATTGAAATCAATGGCGGAGCCAAGTCAATCCCTGTAATTGTCTTCTCTGATGGTACTCACCTAACTGAGCCTTCAGATTTGGCTCTAGAGGCCAAGCTAGAAGAACTTTCTATTCTTTAAAAGCTTTAAATTTTAAGTCTGTAAGTTATTGCCGAAGCTGTCATTGCCAGAATAATTGTCACTGGAAATGGCAGCTTTGCTATTACCGAACCAGCGCCGATCAATATCCCTGAGAGCCTATGATCAAGAGTGAATTTGGTTTGAGTCGTAAATGCCTGAATTCCAACGAGTGCGCTGAGTAAAACAATCGGAATCAAAGTAGTAATCCGCCCGACTCGGGGGCGTTCTAGCCAATTTGCAGGTATTGAGTGTCCAACATACTTAAGAACAAAGCAGAGAACGCCGGTCACTAATACCGCAACCCATGTGCCAGTCATTATTTCCACCCAACAAATACTGCAATGGCAACTGTTGTCAAAATTGGTACACCGGAAGGCACAACTTCTGTGATGCATAGCGCCCATGTGAATGCGGCAAGAGCAGCAAGCTTAAGATTTCGAGTTGTTAGCCGGGGCCAGAGAACTGCAATAAAGACGACGGGTGAGACAACATCTAAGCCCCACGCGGCTGTGTCACCGATTGCCTTTGCGCCTACTGCCCCGAGAAATGTGCAGATATTCCAGAAGAAAAATACTGCAATACCTGTGTACCAGAATGCAGTGTGCTGCTGGTCTTTTTCCTCTTGAGCAATAGCCATTCCGGTTGACTCATCAATTGTTATTTGCGCCGCAACTACTCTGCGCCATCCGCGATTTTTTAAAATACTTGCCATTCTTGTCCCATATAAGCCATTGCGACTTCCAAGGAACGTTCCCGTCAATATTGCCGCGAGCGGGCTTCCTCCAGAACTCATCACACCAACCAAAGCGAACTGGGAAGCTCCGGAGAAAAGTAGGAGAGATAGGACACATGCTTGGGCAACGGTGAAGTGTCCGGCAACTGCAACTGAGCCAAATGCAACGCCAGCTGCGCCGACTGAAATACCTACCCCGACGGAATCTCTCTTCACTGACACGCCGACATTCTGCCTTAATCCCATGGGGTTTGGGGAGAGATAGATAAGGTCGCCACATGAGCGAAGAGAATTTCCCACTAGTTTTCCGTGACGATATGACGGTTGAGCTTGTGAAAGCAAGCGCAAGTGATTCAGATGTCATCTGGGCAGCAAGAGTCTCCACTGCTGGAGATAAGTCTTTGGAAGATGTTAATAGCGATGCTACAAAGGCTGAGGGTTTGATTAATTATTTGGCCAGAGAGCGCCATGGTTCACCCTTTGAACATACCTCAATGACCTTCTTTGTTTCAGCTCCTATTTTTGTATTCCGTGAATTTATGCGCCACCGAATTGCCTCATATAACGAGGAGAGCGGGCGATACCGCGAACTGCGCCCGACTTTCTACGTTCCAAGTAAAGATCGTAAATTGGTTCAAATTGGAAAGGCTGGTGCCTATACATTTGTTGATGGCACAAAAGAACAATTTGATTTAACCGTTAATGCAATCAAGGAAAGCTGCACAGTTGCTTACGAAAATTACAAGAAGATGCTCGATGCCGGCGTTGCTCGTGAAGTTGCTCGCGCAGTTTTGCCTGTGACCCTGTACTCATCTATGTATGTGACGATGAATGCACGCGCACTCATGAACTTTTTATCACTTCGCACATCCAGGGATGGGTCTCATTTCCCAAGCTATCCACAGCGGGAAATTGAGATGGTTGCCGAAAAAATGGAAGAGCATTTTGCAAAATTAATGCCTATTACATACGCGGCATTTGAAAAGTCTGGACGGGTTTGCCCTTAATCACGATAGGGTTAGGGCATGTCCGCATCTGGAAACACCCACACTGATATAAAGCCGCCCTTTGGCCGGCTGATTACAGCAATGATCACTCCTTTCAGTAAGAGTGGAGAGATCGACTGGGATGGTGTGGCCAAGATTGCTCAACATTTGGCCGATTCTGGCCATGATGCGATTGCTGTTAACGGAACTACCGGTGAGGCTCCAACAACGAAGACCTCTGAAAAATTAGAGATTATTAAAGTTGTAAAAAGTACTGTCGGCTCGAAAGTGAAAGTGCTTTCAGGAGCAGGCGATAACGAAACTGCGTACACAGTTGAACAGGCAAAGCGTTGCGCTGAAGTAGGCGCCGATGGACTGCTCATAGTTACCCCTTATTACAACAAGCCGCCCCAAGCTGGAATTGAGGCGCACTTTCGCGCAACTGCAGCAGCAACAGATCTTCCCATCATGATGTATGACATCCCTGGTCGTACTGGTGTTGAGATTGAAACCGACACCATTTGCAGGCTTGCCGAAGTAAAGAACATTGTTGCCCTTAAAGATGCAAAAGGAAATCCTGGAGCAACTTCATGGGTTATTAAAAGAACAGGCCTTCCTGTCTATTCAGGTGATGATATTTTGAATTTGCCCCTGTTATCTGTTGGAGCTGTCGGCTTTGTTTCAGTTTGTGGGCACGTTGTTGGAAAACAACTTCGAGAGATGATCGATGCTTGGTTTGCAGGAAATACAAAGCGCGCACTTGAGATTCATCAAGAACTATTACCGGTATTCACCGGAACCTTCCGCACCCAAGGTGCGATATTGACTAAGGCGGCATTAAATATGCTTGGCCTACCAGGCGGATTTACTCGTTTGCCCCTTGTCGATGCCACCGAAGCGCAGATTGCGCAATTGCGGGAGGATTTACGACAAGGCGGAGTAAAACTTAACTAATGAATCATCCTCATCCCGATTTACCCTATCCAGCAAAACTAGCTCCTAAAACTCTCCGGATCGTCGCCCTTGGCGGGCTTGGTGAAATTGGTCGCAACATGACCGTCTTTGAGTATGACGGAAAGTTACTTGTTGTTGACTGCGGTGTTTTGTTTCCTGAAGAAAACCAGCCTGGAATTGACCTCATCCTGCCTGATTTCTCCTATATCCGTGAGCGTTTAAGTGATGTCGTAGCAATTGCTCTCACGCACGGACATGAAGATCATATTGGCGCTGTTCCATACCTTCTTAAAGAGCGGGCTGATATCCCTGTTGTTGGATCCAAGCTCACGCTTGCTTTTACTGACGCAAAACTAAAAGAGCGTCGCATTACAGCGCCTCTGGTTGAAGTCAAAGCCGGAATGATTCAAAAGTTTGGCCCATTTGAATTGGAATTTGTTGCAGTAAATCACTCAATTCCCGATGCGCTTGCTATTGCCATTCGCACGGAAGCTGGATTGGTTTTGCATACGGGTGATTTCAAGATGGATCAGCTACCACTAGATGGTCGTGTGACAGATCTTCCCACCTTTGCCAAATTAGGGGCAGAGGGTGTGGATTTGTTCATGGTGGATTCCACCAACGCCGATGTCCCAGGATTCACAACTTCAGAGCGTGACATCATGCCTGTACTTGATCGTGTTTTTAGTGCAACACCTCGGCGCGTAATTGTTGCCTCATTTGCATCGCACGTGCACCGCATTCAGCAGGTCCTGAACATCGCCATGAAACATGAGCGCAAAGTTGCATTCGTTGGGCGCAGCATGGTGCGCAACATGAAACTTGCCCAAGATTTAGGTTATCTGGAAGTGCCTGAAGGTTTGGTTGTTGATTCTAAGAATATTGAAGATTTTGGTGACAAAGTTGTCCTCATTTGCACAGGCTCACAAGGTGAACCACTAGCTGCCCTTTCACGCATGGCAAATGGTGACCATCAAATCCGCGTAGGCAAAGGTGACACAGTCATCCTTGCTTCATCACTTATTCCTGGAAATGAAAATCCTGTGTACCGAGTTATCAATGAACTCACTCGTTTTGGCGCAGATGTAGTTCACAAAGGCAATGCAATGGTCCACGTTTCAGGGCACGCCGCAGCTGGTGAGCTTTTGTACTGCTACAACATTGTGAAGCCGAAGAACGTTATGCCTGTTCACGGTGAATGGCGTCACTTGCGTGCCAATGCAGAGCTTGCGATCAAAACTGGAGTTCCTCGCACAAATACGATTGTTGTCGATAATGGAATAGTTGTTGATATGCATGATGGATACGCAGACATTGCAGGAGCTGTTCCATGTGGTTTCGTCTATGTAGATGGCCAGAGCATTGGTGAGATTACTGAGAGCTCGCTCAAAGATCGTAGAATTTTAGGAGAAGAAGGATTTATTTCAGTTGTCGTTGTGATTGACTCACAAAGCGGAAAGATTGTTGCCGGCCCAGATATTCATGCACGTGGATTCACAGAAGATCAACGCCTCTTTGATGAAGTAAAGGGCATGATTGAGAAAGCACTTGCAACCGCTGTAAGCGGTGGAATTAATGGAACACACCAACTTTCACAAGTTGTTCGCCGAACTGTTGGCAGTTGGGTCGGGGAAGAACACCGCCGTAAGCCAATGATCGTTCCCGTAGTTATTGAGGTTTAACGGCGCGCCTTTGGGCATACTCTCAAGTGATTCTTTAGTCTTTACCTATCATGGCAAAACGTAAAAGCGCTAAGTCGGGGAAAAAACCTTCATTGAT
>JBAWYW010000014.1:0-10831 GCA_037143395.1 Actinomycetes bacterium
CCATGAAAGGAGCACATGCTGCTTTCTCTTGGGTGCTGGGTTTGTTATCGGGTGGCGCGCATCGCACCGCACATAAAATTCTTGTTTTAAAGAGAACTTGCCCATCATCTTTAGATTCACTTATGGGAATCTTTGCGAGCCCAGTTCTAAAAAGAGAGGAGAAAAGGAAATCTCCGCTGCTATCTCCCGTAAAGATTCTTCCTGTTCTATTCGCCCCGTGAGCGCCGGGTGCTAAACCAACAATCACAATCTGCGCTTTAGGGTCTCCAAATCCAGGAACAGGCTTACCCCAGTAATCATGATCGGCATAAGACTTACGTTTAAGAAGTGCCACATCTTCTCGCCAATGCACTAAACGCGGACATAGGGTGCACTTAGTAATAGCTTTATCTAAAGCAGCCATGTTCCTATAGCTTTTAGAAGGGCTCATTTAATTACTTCGCCAAGCCCCATGCAATTCCATCAAGAATGTCTGATTCACTTGCAACAAACTCACTCGCTCCAGTTGCTTTCATAACTCGAGATAAAACCAAAGAACCAGATGTTATGACATCAACTCTTCCTGGGTGCATATAGCCGAGAGATGCAATTTCATCACGGTTCATCGATGCAAACATCTGGGCAACCTCGTGGACCTTCTCTGCTGAAATTCTGGAGAGATGAATCGAGTAGCGATCGTAATCAGATAAACCAAGTGCGGCTGCGGCAACAGTTGTTGCCGTTCCTGCGACTGCGATAAGGGTCTTCGCTCGGGCAAAAGGTACTTCCTGGGCAGCCTCAGCTATTGCTGCATCAATATCAAAAATTGCCGCTTCAAGTTGAGTGGCAGTTGGCGGCTGAGTATTTAAATGTCTTTCAGACATTCGAACACAACCGATGTTCACTGAGCGGGCAAATTCAACTTTCCCAGCGCCCAAAACAAACTCTGTTGAACCTCCGCCAATGTCCACAACCAGGTGAGGAGTGAGATCAGAACCCAATTCTTTCGTTGCGCCAAGAAAACTTAACGCCGCTTCTTCACTTCCAGGAATAACTTCTGGTTCAATACCAAGTATCTCTCGTACACCGTCAATAAATAGAGCGCGGTTAGATGCATCACGGGTTGCACTTGTTGCACAGAAGCGAATTTTCTCCACACCTTTGCTCGCAATGATGCGTGCAAAGTCTTCTGTTGCCGAAAGCGTGCGGGTAATGGCATCCGGATCAAATGCTTTGTTCTTATCTACCCCCGCGCCAAGTCTGACAATCTGCATATCTCTATGAACTTCGCGAAATGCACTTCCTTCAATATCTGCCACTAGTAGGCGAATTGAGTTAGTGCCGCAATCAATCGCTGCTACTCGCATGGGTTTGTTAACCACCATTCACCCAGCGCTGCAAGTGCCTCATCTCCTAATGGATTCACACCGGGTCCTGCCCCAAGAGAGTGCGCAACAAGTGAATGTAAACATTTCACGCGATCTGGCATTCCTCCTGCGGTAACCCCTTCAACTTCAGGAACATCCATGCCTAGAGCCGCTCGTGCAGCTAGGTAATCGTCATGTGCTGCGTGATAAGCACCAGCTAATTCATGATCGGTTGCTAATCGGTCCTGCATTTGCGCCATCATGCCTGAGCTTTCAAGAGTGGAAATGGCACCTGTAAGCCTTGGACAGGTTGCATAATAAAAAGTAGGAAACGGAGTTCCATCAGCTAATCGTGGAGGAGTTTCAACGACATCTGGCTTACCGCATGGACAACGATGAGCAATTGCATGAACATCGCGTGGTGTGCGACCTAATTGTCTCTCAATTGCATCTAAGTCTGCTGGTGATGCTTTCTCACTCATTTGTTGACGTTCGTTGCTGTAATAGATGAAATCACTTGTGCATACCAAGGAATACCAACTGGAATTTGATTAGCAACAGGAGCTGCAGGTCCTTGATCTTGCCCTGGTTGTTTACCCGCACCAATTACTGCGTATTGGCGCTCACCAGGGAATACGTAGTGCAATCTTGTGCGAGCTTGCTGGGCAACATATGCAGGATCGTTCCATTTAAGCAATTCATCTTGTGCTTGCTTGAGGGTTGCATTAGCTCCGGCAATTTGTGCTTTATAAGAATTAATTTGAGCACGCTGTGCAAAATATCTCTGTGTTGGTGGGGCAAGAGTAATTGCGAGAATCAAGAGCGTGGTGGCGAAGGCTAAGCTTCGCCCCGAAATGCTCTTAAACATTCGCTATTTACTTATTGCTACTTGCCACTAAATCGTGGAAATGCACCGCGTCCTGCGTAGAGCGCAGAATCTGCAAGCTCTTCTTCAATGCGTAAGAGTTGGTTGTATTTAGCAACGCGCTCTGAACGGGCAGGAGCACCAGTCTTGATCTGGCCACACTCGAGTGCAACAGCAAGATCTGCAATCGTGGTGTCCTCTGTTTCACCTGAACGGTGAGACATCATTGAACGGTACCCGTTGCGGTGAGCAAGTGAAACAGCGTCAAGAGTTTCAGTCAGTGTTCCAATTTGGTTGACCTTAACAAGAAGCGCGTTAGCGGCACCCTTCTTGATTCCCTTTGCTAGACGTTCAGGATTTGTTACAAATAGGTCGTCTCCAACAATTTGAATCTTTGAACCAAGCTCAGTAGTCATCTTGATCCAACCATCCCAGTCATCTTCATCCAGTGGATCTTCAATCGAAACAATTGGATAAGAGGAGACAAGGTCAGCGTAGTAAGCGATCATTTCATCGCTGCTCTTCTGCTTTCCTTCAAAGGAATACTTTCCATCTTTATGGAATTCTGTTGCTGCAACGTCCATAGCAAGTGCAATTTCTTTTCCAGGCTTAAATCCAGCCGCGTCAATTGCTTCAAGAATTAGATCAAGCGCCGCACGGTTGCTATCAAGGTTTGGAGCAAATCCACCTTCATCGCCAATACTTGTCGCTAAACCACGCTTTTTTAAGACGGCCTTTAGGCTGTGATAAATCTCAGCGCCCCAACGAAGTGATTCTTTAAATGATTCTGCGCCAATGGGTGCAACCATGAATTCTTGGACGTCAACGTTTGTATCTGCGTGCGCTCCACCATTGAGAATATTCATCATGGGAACTGGAAGTGTGTGAGCAGTTGGCCCACCGATGTAACGGAAGAATGAGAGGTCAGCAGATTCTGCAGCTGCTCTTGCAACGCCGAGTGAAACGCCAAGAATGGCGTTTGCGCCAACGCGAGACTTGTTCTTCGTTCCATCAAGCTCGATCATCTCTTCATCAATCATGCGCTGATCTTGCGCATCAAATCCAACAACTGCTGGGGCAAGTTCATCGTTAACAAAGTCAACGGCTTTCTCAACGCCCTTACCTAGGTAACGCTTTCCACCATCGCGAAGTTCTGCTGCTTCAAATGCACCAGTAGATGCACCACTTGGAACTGCCGCGCGAGCTGTGGTTCCGTCTTCAAGAAGTACTTCTACCTCAACGGTTGGGTTTCCGCGGGAATCGAGAATTTCGCGGGCGTGAACTGCGTCAATTAGGGCCATGTGCTTATCCTATCGTTTCGTTTCATACTGCTTGATTGCCTCAATATATTTCTTCGTTGCCGCGCGCAAAGCCACTTCAGGATCAAGACCAGCGGCCTGGGCTTGATCAATGAGTCCAAATAGAACCTCTCCGAGTTCAGATTCGCTGATATCTGGGGCAATCTCAACAGGGTGAGCAATAGGAACGTTATAGCCAGATTTCTCTGAACGATAAATCATCTTTGTCGCCAGTGACATAGCAGGTTGTCCTAATGGGACACCATCTACTGCAGATGTGCGGCCCTTCTCTTCACGCTTTTGTTTCTCCCAGTTTTCAAGAACATCATCGTATGTAACATCTGAATCTGTAAAAACATGTGGATGGCGATGGATGAGCTTGTCAGCGATGCCCTTTGCAACATCTTCGATATTAAACGGCGCATCTTTATCATCTTCTGCCACTCTGGAATGGAAATAAACTTGAAGTAATAAATCTCCGAGCTCCTCTTGCATTGCCGCTCGGTCATTATCTTCAACCGCTTCAATATATTCATAGGACTCTTCAAGGAGATACTTCAGCAAAGTTTCGTGAGTTTGCTCGGCATCCCACTGACAACCGCCAGGGGACCGCAATTGATCCATTACCTGGCGAAGGCGTAAGAGCTCTGAACTCATAAATTAATTACTTAGATGCACTCGGTGCTGGAGCAGGTGCTGATCCAGTAGGAGGCGTCACAACAGAGCGTGCTGCATCCCAGATTCCATACTTTGGATCGACCTTTACTTTGAGTTTTGCTCCGACTATCGAAACAAGCTTCTCAAGTGCGGCTTGTGTCTGAGCAGCGCTCACACCTTGCCCTTGAACCTTCTTAGCCAGACCCTCGTCATACAAAATTGTCTTGAGATACATTGGGAAATCCGCGCTTGCAATGTTTGCGCCAACAAGAGCCTTAGGAAGGTTCTTCTCTGATCCAACTTGGCTCACAATGGAAGCACGGCGAGCTGCAATTTCAGCTGGAGTAATAGTGACTCCATTTTGCGCTGCTGTATCTGCCAGTAGATATGCGATGAGGTGGAAATTTAATTCATTGAGAGCGAGCGCATCTCCCGTTGGAAGATTCATTCCAGTTGTATCAACTTTTTTGCGCTCAGCAAGAATATTATTCACACTTGTTGTGACATCAGAGACTGTGACCTTGTCACTGCCGACAGATGCTTCAATCGCAGATGATCCGCATGCGGTGAGTGTGATGGCAAGTGCGCCTGCGCCGATAAGGGCAATAATCTTCTTCATGGATCTCCTGTATTAAAGACTAGCTAGGACTCCCATAGCCCACGGCAGGAGTGAAGTATCTCCTATCTCAGTACCCCCAAGCCAATTCACCTCTGGTCCCCTTGCGACGAGGATGCTTTGTGTAACCGATTTAATGAGAGAACCTGGGTATTGCCTCTGTAGGCGAAGCTGCGCTGATTCAGGCAAGGTAACGGGCGCAATTTTTAAGAATTTGCCTTGAAGCACTACCTCTGAATAGTTCTTCGATTTAGCCAGCACCCGAAGCCTTGCAACATCAACCAGATTCACGGCTTCTGTTGGTAACTCTCCAAAGCGGTCAACGAGTTCTTCCACAATCCCATCAAGTCCGGCATCATCTTGAGCATCTGCCATTCGTCTGTATAAATCAAGGCGCAAACGCTCTGAAGGAACATACTCCACAGGTAAGTGCGCAGTAATGGGCAATTCAACTTTGCACTCTTTCACTCGTGGATTTGCATCCACATATCCAGTCTTAAAGTCTTCTACTGCCTCTCCCACCATGCGCATATAGAGATCAAAGCCAACCTCTGCGATATGACCAGATTGCTCACCACCCAATAAATTACCGGCGCCTCGTATCTCTAGATCTTTGAGCGCAACTTGCATACCAGAACCTAAATCTGTGTTTGTAGCGATGGTTGTAAGGCGATCGTGCGCAATTTCAGTCAGAGGTTTATCTGGAGAATAAAGAAAATAGGCATAAGCACGCTCTCTACTGCGACCTACTCGCCCGCGCAATTGATGAAGTTGTGAGAGCCCAAATGTGTCTGCCCTATCCACAATGAGAGTGTTGGCATTGGGAATATCGATTCCGCTTTCAATGATTGTTGTGCAGACAAGGATGTCAAAATCTCTATTCCAGAAACCTAAGATCACATCTTCTAGTTCACGCTCACCCATCTGTCCGTGAGCTACACGAATACGCGCCTCGGGAACTAGTTGCCCCAAACGAATAACAACGGCGTCAATACTCTCTACGCGGTTATGAATAAAAAAGATCTGTCCATCACGTAGTAGTTCGCGGTGAATAGCAGCAGTTACCTGCTTCTCCTCGTAAGGGCCTACATATGTCAGAACTGGATGCCGCTCTTCTGGCGGGGTCGTAATGTTGGACATCTCTCTAATCCCGGTAATTGCCATCTCTAGCGTTCGAGGAATAGGAGTTGCTGACATAGAGAGCACATCGACGTTTGTTCGTGCTTTTTTAAGCTCTTCCTTATGTTCAACACCAAAGCGTTGTTCTTCATCGACAATCACAAGTCCAAGGTCGCGAAAATTCACGTCTTTAGAAAGCAAGCGATGAGTGCCAATAACAACATCGATAGAGCCACTTGCAACCCCGTCTAAGATCTCTTTGCTCTCTTTTGCTGTATTAAATCGTGAAAGACCAGCTACTCGAACAGGAAAGCCTGCATAGCGGTCGTGAAAAGTCTTTAAGTGTTGCTGAACGAGAAGAGTTGTCGGAACTAGAACCGCTACCTGCTTTGCATCTTGAACGGCTTTAAATGCCGCGCGAATTGCGATCTCTGTCTTTCCATATCCCACATCGCCACACACCACTCGATCCATAGGATAAGAACGCTGCATATCTGCTTTTACTTCATCAATGGTTGATTGCTGATCAATGGTTTCAACATATGCAAAAGATGCTTCAAGTTCTCTCTGCCAAGGGGTATCAGGAGAGAAGGCAAAACCAGGGGCGCTCATGCGCGCCGCATAGAGCTGAATAAGTTCTGCTGCAATTTGTTTCACTGCCTTACGGGCACGCTTCTTAGCGTTCTGCCAATCTGCTCCGCCGATGCGATGAACCGAAGGCGCTTCTCCACCCACATAGCGAGTTATTTGCTCGAGTGAATCAGTGGGTACAAAAAGTCGATCTGCAGGTTGCCCTCGCTTAGAGGAGGCATATTCAATAACTAAATATTCTCTAGAGACTTTGCCCACGGTACGTTGAACCAATTCGATGTATCGGCCCACGCCATGTTGTTCGTGCACCACATAGTCACCAGGCTTAAGTTCAAGAGGGTCAATCGCCTTCTTGCGCCGCGATGGCATTCTTGCTTGATCTTTATTGCTGCTCTGAACGCCCGAGATATCTTTTTCCGTAATAAATACCGTCTTATATTCATCACAAGTGAAGCCATGCTCGATAGGGGTTGTCAGCACATATATTGCATCTCGGGCGAGATTTGGCGCGAAGTTCTTAAGTATTCGAACCGGCAGATCACTTTCTTGAAAGAGCTTGGCATAGCGTTCAACAATTCCTGGGCCTGCAGCTGTAAAAATCAGTAGATAGCCATCTGCGAGCCATTTCTTTGCATCAGCAATCATCTCTTCAACTTTGCCACCGTAAGACTGAACGGCGCGAAATACTTGGACTTTGCCTAATTGATCTGCATCGGTGGCGTATGGATCGATAGATGAACAATCTTGAGCACCAGTCAGAGTATCTAATTCAAAATATCCACCACGCTCTAATTGCTCGCTTAGATCTATTGGCACATCTGCTCCCATCGCGGCACTTGACCACGAAGCTTCCAAGAACTCTTTATTGGTCATAATCAAATCAAGTGCTCTAGATCTTATGCGCGGAGCATCGAGTGTGATTACTTCATAGCCTTTAGGCAAGAGATCAATAAGTGAAACTAGTTCACCAGATAGCGCCCCTAATAAAGATTCCATGCCATCGACATAAATACCTTGAGCAAGTTTGTGAGCCATCTCAGATACCTGTGGAAATTCACTTTCAAGATAAGAGGCTCTTTTTTTCACATCATCTGTCAGCAAGATTTCTCTACACGGATAAACCACAAGGTTTTCGGCAACTTCTTCAAATGTTCTCTGATCGGCAACTGTGAAAAATGAGAGCTCATCGATCTCATCGCCAAAGAAATCGATCCGTACAGGATGATCTGCATCTGGCAAAAATAGATCCAGGATTCCACCGCGCACTGCATAATCTCCCCGGCGCTCAACTAAGTCAGTTCTGTTGTATCCAAAGAGCTCAATATTTTCGATGAGTGCTTGCATAGAGATCTTCTTGTTTTTTGAAAGAGTCGGCAATTCGATCTGTGTAATGGCTTGATTGATTGGCTGAATCAGCGCCCTCACGGAAGTGATAATGATTTTGTGGGCAGAGAGATTGCTCAACATCTTCACACGCTTTGCTACGGTGTCAGATTTTGGGCTGAGCTTTTCGTGGGGCAAGGTCTCCCACGGATCAAATTCAACTGCTGAACCAATCCCAAGATATGTATCTAGTTCATCAATAATTTCAGATGCTCTGCGTGATGAAGAACAAACAACCAGCAGAGGAGAAGTTAACGAGCGCTGGGCTAGCAAGAGTCCCGTGGCAGAAGGTATGGCAGCTAAGTGCTGAGTACTTTGATCGATCTTGATATGGGAGAAAGCGTCAATAAGTGTGTTCTTGGTGCTCACAACGCCCCTTCCATAACGGCTAATACCCCCGAATCCAATGGATACGGGGGTGAAGATGTAATTGAATTCTAGCGCCTCTAATAGATGGCAGAATTACATCTGTGACCCAGCAAGATAAGCAGACCTCCATCACAGGCGGCATCGCTCGCGATGACCAAGAGCTTCGTAGTGATGTGCGCAAACTTGCCGATCTGCTCGGGCAAAGTTTGGTTCGCCAAGAAGGACAAGATCTCCTAGATCTCGTTGAATCTGTACGCCGTGAAGTGCGAAACGGCGGCGGAGAAGAACTTCTTAAGAACCTTGATGTTAAAGAGAGCGTGCAACTAGTACGCGCTTTTAACGCTTACTTCAACCTTGCAAATGTTGCTGAACAAGTCCACCGCGCTAGAGTGTTGAGCGAAGAGCGAGAAGAAAAAGGCTCATGGATCTCACGCGCAGTAGACAACATTCTCAAAGCACAATCAGAGCATAAAGATTTCACTCAAAAAGATATTGCGCAGTGGATGGAAGAGTTCTCTGTGAGACCTGTCTTTACAGCGCACCCAACTGAAGCAGCTCGCCGTTCGGTTTTGAGCAAGCTTGGCATTATCGCGGAGCTACTCGACGAGAAGAAAAGTGCGCAGAGCGAACGCGGATTAGCCGAGGCAGTTGATCTACTCTGGCAGACCGATGAACTTCGTTTGGGAAGACCAGAGCCGCTTGATGAAGCGGTCAATGCTCTTTATTACTTAGATGATCTCTTCGTTATTACCGTTCCAACAGTCCTTGATGACTTTGCTCGTGAACTAGAACGCCTGGGTGTGAAGATCTCTCCCACATCTCGGCCGCTTTCTTTTGGCACATGGATTGGCGGAGACCGTGACGGAAACCCAAACATCACGGCATCTGTCACCCAATCTGCGATCACTCTTCAAGTTGGGCACTTTATTCGCGCAATGCTGACAGCTCTTGATCCTTTGCGTCAGGCGCTCTCAGTTTCAACGCGTATTGCAGGAGCATCAGATGAACTTAAAACATCTGTTGCAACTGATCTTGCAAACCTCCCAGAGATTGAAGATCGCTTTAAGCGCCTAAACGTTGAAGAGCCTTATCGCCTCAAAGCAACTGCAATTCGTCACAAGTTGATCTTGACCCAGCGTCGCCATAGCGCAGGTGCTCCTCATGCAGCTGGACGTGACTATGAGAACACTGCTGAATTATTAGCGGACTTAATGCTCATGCGTGATTCACTGCTGACACATAAAGGTGAACTTATTGCTCATGGACACCTTGAGCGATTAATTCGCGCCGTATCTAGCTTTGGCATTACCCACGCAACCATGGATGTTCGTGAGCACTCAGATGCTCATCACCATGCACTTGCCCAGCTTGCAGCGAATCCAGAGAAGCTTGACGCAGCTGCAGCATCAACGATTGCAACATTTGTAGCAATTAATGATTTGATCGAAAAATTTGGCCCAGAGGTTATCGAGACATACATCATCTCTATGACTAAATCTCACGAGGATGTTCTTGCCGCTGTTGAATTAGCAAAGCGCGCTGGACTCATTACCCCTGATCAAGCAAAGATCGGTTTTGCGCCTCTCCTTGAAACCGTTGCTGAGCTTCGCGCCGCTGATACTATTTTGGATGCGCTTCTTTCTAATGCTGATTACAGAAAGCTTGTAAAAAACCGCGGAGATATTCAAGAAGTCATGCTTGGATATTCAGATTCCAATAAAGATGCTGGTATTGCCACATCACAATGGGAGATTCATAAAGCACAAAGAAAATTGCGCGACACGGCAATCAAACATGGCGTGAAGCTCTGTTTGTTCCATGGACGAGGCGGCTCAGTAGGACGAGGCGGCGGTCCAACATATGACGCACTTATCGCTCTTCCATGGGGATCTATTGATGGCCAAGTAAAGATGACTGAACAAGGTGAAGTCATCAGTGATAAATATGCTCTTCCATCTCTTGCCCGAGAGAACGTTGAACTCTCTCTTGCTGCCGCTCTTGAAGCAACAATTCTTAACCGTGCGCCTCGCCAATCACCAGATGACCTGGCCAAGTGGAGTGCATGCATGGATGTTGTCAGTGATCATTCATTTAAGGCATACCGTGACCTCATTGATCATCCAGATCTTCCTGCTTATTTCTATGCTTCAACTCCTGTAGAGCAACTTGGAGATATGTTCTTAGGTTCACGTCCATCTCGCAGACCAGATGCAGCAGGCGGTCTTGGATCTCTTCGCGCGATTCCGTGGGTATTTGGATGGACACAATCTCGTCAGATAGTTCCTGGTTGGTTTGGTGTGGGCACAGGACTGAAAGCTGCTCGCCTTGCTGGTCATAGCGAGGTATTAACAACGATGCTGAAGGATTGGCACTTCTTCCGCACATTTATCTCTAATGTTGAAATGACTGCTGCAAAGACTGATCTTGCGATGGCTCGTAAATATGTCACGCGCCTTGCTGATCCCTCACTTCATCACTTCTTAGATACGATCGAAGCGGAATTCGCTCTCACACAAGAAGAAATTAAGTTGCTCACAAAGAAGAGTGAAATTTTGGGAGATCAACCTATTCTTGCCCGCACGCTCAC
>JBAWYW010000015.1:0-10560 GCA_037143395.1 Actinomycetes bacterium
ATCTATGGACGGACCCTCGCTACGTCAGCGGGGGTCTTTTCCAAGAGAATGTTCTGCGGTATCTGGTCTCTAAACAACTTGGGCGGTATGGTCCTTGCATGAGCAGGCAGAGAGTCTTTTTACCTCGGACGATCCGACTTTTGCCTCTTGTCGCGATTATTTTTTTCAGTTCTTCTGGTGGCCCATACGGAATTGAATCCGTACTTTCTTCATCAGGTATTGGTATGTCACTGGTGCTCTTAATTTCAATCCCTCTGCTGTTATCACTGCCTATGTCACTTATGAATGCTGAATTAGGTTCAGCTCTTCCTCTTGAGGGTGGGTTTTACTCTTGGGTAAAAATTGCTTGCGGGCCCTTCCTAGGATTCATGGAAGCAACATTTAGTTGGCTTGCCTCTTGGCTTGATACGGCGCTTTACCCGGTAATTTTTGTTGACTACTTATCAATTTGGTTTCCAGGAGTGGCACGTGGCAAGCATGAACTCTTCTCATTTTTTGGAGGAAACTTCAGTATTGATCTTCATTGGTTTATTGCAATCGCAGTAATGATTCCTATCGCATATATGAACATACGTGGGGTGCAAATTGTGGGCAGAGCGCTTATTGCGTCTATGGTCATACTTTTTGCTCCACTCATTATTTTTATTGGGCTAGGAATGCATAACTTCTTTACGCACTCATCGAATCACTTTCTTTCCCCAGGAATTCTCCCAGGGCAATCACTTTTTAGTTCTGCTGGGGCTGGGCTTGGAATAATGCTGTGGAGTTACATCGGATACGACTCTGTGACAACTGCTGGCGGGGAAATTGAAAATCCTTCAAAAATATACCCACGAGCGTTAATGTGGAATTTACCGCTGATTGCACTCAGCTATACATTGCCAATTTTGGCGGCTCTTGCATCTGGATTGCATAGTGGTGATGTTTCTAAGTGGGATAACGGAGACTTTGCAAATGCCGGTGGAATTCTAGGAGGTGCTTGGCTCAAGAATGCATTAATTATTGGTGCACTTGTTGCTCAGGCTGGTCTCTTCTCTTCTTTCTTGCTCTGCATGTCAAGGCTGCCATTTATGCTTGCAGCAGATAAATACTTGCCTAATTCCTTAGGTAAAATTTCGCCTAAAACTAATACGCCAGTTCGCGCAATTATTGTAAGTGTCTGTATTTATGCTTTTTTTGCCTCACTAGATTTCACTACCCTCATTGATTCGGATATGGTGCTTACACTCTTCGCACTACTACTTGAGTTCGTAGCACTTTTAGTTCTTCGCTATAAATATCCAAATATGAAAAGGCCATTTAAGATCAAGGGTGGCTGGTGGGGAGCCATTGGCGTTTGCATAACACCAACACTTCTGACTGCTTGGCTCCTTCAGAGTACTTTTACAACTGAACCACTGGCATTTTGGCTAGGAATTGGCTTGTCTTCAGCTGGCGCAATTTCATACGTGTTTCTAAAGAAATACGTCAAACGTGGACAACCTGATGCAGAACTTGATTTATCAGGTGTTGATTTCGGAGATGGGCTCGTCGCGAATTCCCCACGGTGATCCGTATTCTTCTAATTTTTCAAGAAATGGCTTTGGGGGATTATCTTCAGGCCCATTAACCCCTTTTGGTGTCCAGACACCGCTATTAATTAATTCCATCGCGATTACTGGATTGAGAGCTGTCTGCCAGACAACCGCTTGATCACCATACTCTGACATAGTCATTGCATTATCAACCACATGATACAAATAAACTGCTTTCGGATTACCCGACTTATCTAACCCTTTGACCACTAATCCAGCGCAAGTCTTGCCTTTCATATTTGGACCGAGCGTTGCAGGATTTGGCAAAATTGATACAAGAAAATCTCTTGGAGAAATCTGCGAGTGACCTACTTGTATAGGCGTAGTGCTATCAAGCCCCAAAGTATGGATTACCTTCAAAATATTAATAAATTTGTCCCCAAGACCATACTTGAATGCAACTCTTCCTGCATCAATGTACTTGGGAATTAGAATTACCTCTTCATGCTCTACATTTACGCACTCAACTTTTCCAATACCCTCTGGAAAATCAAAAACTTCTGCTCCAGAAAAAGGTTCTGTTGTATACCAGCCTCTCCCTTTCTCCCACATAACAGGAGGATTTAAGCACTCTTCAATTGTTGTCCAAATTGAAAATGAAGGAGCAAACTCATATCCCTGCACTTCCAAATTTGAACCATCCATGACAACCATCGAATCAACTCTTGAAAACAACTCATCTGCAGCATATTTTGCAAAGACGTTACTTAATCCCGGTTCAATCCCAATGCCCAAAAGGGCATATATGCCTTTACCGATCCAATTAGAAGAACGTTCAAATTGTTCATCACCAAACTTCACTCCTGTTTTATTGAATGGATCTGTTGGATGCGGCTTGGAAAGAGACATCGCCATGTCTATATAATTAACACCCTCGTCCTCACATGCACGAAAAATTGACATAACAAACCGTGGATCAACTGAGTTAACGACCACGTCTGGTTTGATTTTCTGAATTAAGTCGCGAATATTCTCCACACTTGAAGCATCAACTTGCGCACTGCTAAATCTAGAATCGTTCAGTCGGGAAACGGAGGAAGTTGCTTGCTTCAAATCACGGTCAGCTAGGACCATCGATGTAACAAATTCTCGTCGCGAAGCGATATTAGCTATTGCACTTCCAACCCCACCCGCTCCTATAACAAGGACTTTCACGAGATCAACTCCAAACGATTAATTTCATTCTAGTACTAGTAATCAAATTGTGAAGTGAGGCAACGCAGTATTTTTTCTATGGTTGCCAGATCCCCCTCAAGCGAGCACTATTAGTCGGTGCCCCCACTCAAAAAAGACAAAATAGTTCGGGCTGAATTTAGGAAAGATCTTCAGGGTCTCAGAGCAATCGCTGTCTTATTTGTCTTACTTTTTCATGCTGGCGTACCTGGATTCAATGGTGGGTTTATTGGTGTTGATGTTTTCTTCGTCCTCTCAGGTTTTCTAATTACCGGCAATCTCCTACGTGAGGCATTATCAAGCGGAACGGTCTCGCTTCAAAACTTCTATGCAAAGCGAATCAGAAGGCTTCTACCTGCATCGTTATTCGTCCTTTTCTTGACACTACTTGCTTGCTTCCTCTTCCTACCCCCTGTGCTTATTCCAAACTTTGTTGGAGATATAACATCAGCAATTCTGTATATATCAAATATGTCCTTTGCCTTTCAGGCAACAGACTATTTTGCATCTGGGGCGACTCCATCTCCTGTTTTACATTTTTGGTCTCTTGGGGTTGAAGAACAGTTCTACATCTTTTGGCCAATGTTGGTACTTCTACTAACAAAAAGTAAGTTGCATGCCAGACACTCTGTTCGCATTTTTGGCTCATTAACTTTTGCCACTTCTCTACTTTTTGCAGTGTGGCTGTTGCCCCGCTCACAACCATGGGCATTCTTCTCCCTTCCTACACGAGCTTGGGAGCTTGCTTTAGGCGCGGTATTGGCAACGGTAGTAAGCCACGTCTCAAAAATAGATCATAAGTTAATTAATATCGTTGGATTTTTTGGATTACTACTTGTCATATTTTCTGGTTTTTTCATTCGCAGTGCCAACCAGTTTCCTGGGTTGCTTGCTCTTCTTCCAACAGTTGGTGCTGGATTTATCATTTTTGCTGGTGCTCATAAAGGAAAAACACTCACTTCCAACTTATTAAGTGAAGCCCCCATGCAATATATCGGGAAGATTAGCTACTCCTTATACCTATGGCATTGGCCGTTATTTGTTATTCCAGCAATCATTGTTGGGCATTCCTTGTCTTGGGCAGTTCGCACATTGCTATTTTTTATCACTTTTCTTGCTGCTTCACTATCTGAAAAGTTTATTGAAAGGCCCTTCAAGGGGGGATTTCTTACCCATTTGAGTTCTAAAAGAACTTTTTTGATCACAATGATTTCAATGGCATTAATCATTGCAACCGCATTTAGCTTCCGGTATGAGTCAATGCATGGATTTAGACCATTCAAGATTTTTACCTCATCGACCTCCCTCGTAGCACCGACACAAGGCAGCATAAGGCCTGCAACTATTGATCAGCCTGTGCCAATGAAATTACATCCTTCTCTGTTTAACGCAAAGAGTGATAGATCGATCAACTATGCCGATCACTGCCACACTCAGTTGAATATGACCGCTTCTCCGGCTCGGTGCTTATATGGAGATCTGAACTCCAAAACAAATATTGCGCTATTTGGTGACAGTCATGCTCTCGCCTGGTTTCCTGCTGTGAACAAGCTTGCAAAACTTCATCATTGGAAGCTCTACTCCCAAACAATGTCATCGTGTGGCCCAGCAGATATCCCTGCATGGAGTCCATCCACTGGTTCTCTCATGCGAAACTGCCCTATCTGGAGAGAAGCTGCAATAAATAAGATCATTGACGCTCATCCTCTCTTCATCTTGATGGGAGGAACTCGAGGTTTTGAAACCCTCAACGCTCGCGGATCTGTCGCAAGCCCACCCGAAAACCATTTGATTTGGGAGGCTGGCATTAAACGAAGCATAGAAAAATTTAAAGCCGCAGGAATAAAAGTAATTCTGCTTTCAGATGTTCCAGTAGCAAATGGTGATCCCGTAGTTTGTCTTTCCAACCATCCAGATAGTTCTCTGGCATGCGCGAACCCAGTTTCTAAAGCCATTGATACTGGGTGGCTGGAAACAGAACGCAAAGTTGCGCATGATACGGGCATCACGCTTGTGGAAGCTCAGATGTGGGTTTGCCCTACAGACCCTTGCCCCGTAATTATTAAGCAAACTCTGGTCTACTTTGATCCGGGGCATATGACTGCCACATTCTCCGCATCGCTTTCACCTAAGTTGGATATGGCAATTGTACAAGCTCTCCATTAAGTTCCAAAAAGCCTTTCTCCAAATCTCTTGCCAAGATGCCCATATAAGAGAATCATCTCAATAACGGCAAGACAAAGGAGTTGGCCATGAAAGTGCAAACATTGCTTACTGGCAAGCGTGTCCATACGATAACTGCAGATTCCACTATTAATGAACTTGTTGAGAAATTGTCAGCGCTCAAAGTTGGCGCACTGGTTGTTTCCTCAGATAGCAAAAAGATCGATGGTATTGTTTCTGAAAGAGATGTAGTTGCAGCCATGCCTGTTCATTTTCACGAGCTAGATAAACTACATGTCAGAGATATCATGACAGCAAACGTCACAACAGCTAGTGCTGAAAATCAAGTTATAGAACTGATGAATTTAATGACTGACAAGCGTATTCGCCATATTCCGATTGTGGATGAATCTGGATTTCTAGTCTCTATTATTTCAATCGGAGACATTGTCAAAGCCCACGTCAACGAACTTGATGCCGAACGCAATGCACTCATTGATTACGTGCAAAACCCTCGTTAAAAGGAAAAAGACCCCGAGTTTAATCGGGGTCTTTTTCTAGACTATTTAGTCTGTTGGATTCCCGGCAGACTTCGCAAGTGAAGTAAGAACACGATAACCGATGACCGCAAACAGAGTTCCGTTTACGATTCCATTAAATGTGTAACTTCCGCGAGTCCATGACATATCGGCGGTTCCGATGATGAGTGTCGTTGCAGCGACGATCAGATTGGTCGAAATTGAGAAGTTCACTCGGCTTTCAATCCAAATCTTTGCACCAAGAACAGCAATCATTCCGTAAAGAACGACTCCTACGCCACCAAGAACACCAACAGGTGTTGCACTCAGAATTGCTCCAAACTTTGGTGAAAGTGAGAGCAGAACTGCTCCTGCAGCAGCAACCCAATACGCAGCTGTTGAATAAATCTTTGTTGCTGCCATTGTTCCGATGTTTTCAGCATAGGTAGTTGTTCCTGAGCCACCACCAGCACCAGCAAGTGTTGTTGCTACGCCGTCTGCAAAGAGCGCCTTGCCGATTTGATCGTCCAAATTCCTACCGGTCATTGCGGACACAGCTTTAATATGGCCCACATTCTCTGCCATGAGAACAAGTACTACCGGCAAAAAGAGAACAATTGCGCTCATTTTGAATGAAGGGCTTGTGAAGTGTGGCATTGCAACCCACTTTGCTGCTTTGAACGCATCAAATTTCACATCGCCGTGAACAATCCCAAATACATATCCGACAACGACTCCACCAAAGATACTAATTCGATTGATGAAGCCCTTTGTTACTGCTCCGATAAGCGCAACTGCAGCAAGAGTTACGATTGCTACTAGTGGGCCTTTTTGAAAATTGCCTTTTGCTGCGCCAGCCAGGTTAAGACCGATGATCATGACAATTGAGCCAGTAACGACTGGTGGAAGTAGCCAGTTCACCCATCCGATGCCAAATTGATTCACAATTAAGCCAACCACTGCAAGCAAGACACCTGTTGCTACAACCCCGCCAAGTGCTACTGCCATTCCACCTTTAGTAACGGCGGCTGCAATAGGAGCTAAGAAGGCAAATGATGAACCCAAATAGCTAGGAACTCTATTCCGGGTAATTAATAAAAAGAGTGCAGTTCCGATACCTGAGAAGAACAAGGTAGTCGTTGGTGGCAAACCAGTAATGATTGGAACTAAAAATGTTGCACCAAACATTGCAACAATATGTTGGATACCGATTCCAATGGTTCTAGGCCATGTGAGTCTTTCTTCAGGCAGTACAACTTCTCCTGCCTTGATCGATGATCCGCTTCCATGAAGTGTCCAAGAGAATAGCGACATTGATTTCCCTTCAATTGACTTACGGGGAAGCCGGTGGGGAATGCATGTATAGATTACGCCTTCTTAAACACTCAGAACTTAAGGTCATACATAGCGACACGCGGGCGCCTTAGGCAAAGCACCCTTATTTTTCGAAATCAGAGGGTTAAATCAAACCTTCAAATAGCGACGCAGTGTCCATATAGATGCGAGTGCTGATACCAAAAGTCCAACTCCAAGTAACAATGCTGAAGCTACCCACACATCAGACCATAAAAAGAAACGAGTAAAGGTGAGCAATGGCGCAACTCGTGAATCGACAAGGGCTTTAAAGCCCGCTAAAAATCCAGTTGATATTACCCATCCAATAACTGCTGACATAAGGCCTTCAAGTAAGAAAGGAAGTTGAATTGAAAATGATGAAGCGCCAACAAGCTTCATTACTCCTGTTTCACGACGCCTATTAAATGCTGCTAAACGCAATGTATTGCTAATTAAAAGTGCAGCCGTTAAAACAGATGCAACACCAATCAGAAGTGCGCCGTCCCGAAGTACTCCAAGTAATTTAAAGAACTTATCAAGGATAGTTCTTTGGTCTTGCACTGTATCTACACCTGGACGACCAGAAAATGCACTTTGGATCACTGGGTACTGAGTTGGATCTTTTAGCTTAACCCGAAAACTCTCAGGTAATTGTCCAGCTGTAACATTTTGCGCTAGGGCCGAACCCTTAAATTGTTCCTGAAAATGTTGATATGCAGTCGCTTGTGACTCGTAAAAGACATTTTGAACAACTGGTAATCCTTGTAAATCCTTTTGAATTGAAACACGCTGAGCATCTGTTACAGCGCCACCGGAACAAGAAGTTGACTCAGAAAGAGTGCCGCATAAAAAGACAGAGACTTCAATTTTGTCATACCAATAATCTTTCATAACACGCACCTGTGAGTTGGCTAGAAAGCCAACACCGAGGAGAGTCAAAGAAATTGCAACGGTAATTACTACTGCAAAGGTCATCGTCAAATTACGGCGCAGACCAATTCGAACCTCACTGAATACAAAACTCGCGCGCATGGATTTAGCCTAACCTGTATACCCGTAAACACCGCGAACCTGATCGCGGGCAACGTGTCCTGAATCTAGTTCTATAACTCTCTTGCGCATCTGGTCCACAATTCCGGCATCGTGTGTTGCCATTACAACTGTTGTGCCGTCACGGTTAATTCTGTCCAAAAGCTTCATAATTCCGACACTTGTTGCGGGATCTAGATTTCCTGTGGGCTCATCGGCGATCAAAATCATCGGTCTGCTGACATATGCACGGGCGATTGCTACACGTTGCTGTTCACCACCAGAAAGCTCACTTGGCTTACGGTCAGCTTTTTCTTCAAGTCCAACTAATTCCAAAACTTCTGGAACTTCACGATTAATTTCCTTTTGTGAAAATCCAAGCACATGGAGTGTAAACGCAACGTTTTCAAAGACAGTCTTGTTGGGCAATAGACGAAAATCTTGGAAAACAGTTCCCACTTGGCGGCGCAACTCTGGAACTTTGTGGTCAGCTAATGTGCCCAGTTCCTTTCCTGCAACAACTATATTGCCAGCAGTTGGTTGCTCCTCCCGCAGAACAAGCCTTAGGAAGGTTGATTTACCTGAGCCCGAGAGCCCGACCAAGAAGACAAACTCCCCCTTAGTGATCTCAATGCTCACGCGATCAAGCGCTGCATGGTCCTGCTTGGGGTACATCTTCGTTACGTTTTCAAACTTAATCACCTAGGTAGTTTAGTAAGTGAGAGGGAAAATCTTGGGAGATTCAAGCAACCTTACCTGTGAATATCCACATACATCGCCGCCAAATACGCGTAAAGGTATTTAGTTTCGGCTCATTCGCCAGCGAATCCCAGCTTCAATGAATCCATCAAGGTCGCCATCTAGCACTGCCGCAGGATTACCTACTTCAAAATCTGTTCGAAGATCTTTGACCATTTGATAAGGCGCAAGTACATATGAACGCATCTGATTACCCCATGATCCGCTGTTATCACCCTTGAGGGCATCAATTCGTGCCCGCTCTTCTTGTCTGCGCCTTTCAAGGAGTTTTGATTGCAGGACAGCCATTGCGGTTGCTTTATTTTGAATTTGAGAGCGTTCGTTTTGGCATGAAACAACGATGCCTGTTGCAATGTGAGTGATTCTTACGGCTGAATCAGTTGTGTTGACACCTTGACCACCAGGTCCTGATGAACGATATACATCTACTCGAATTTCTTTTTCATCAATCTCAATATGGTCAGATTGCTCTACAACTGGAACAACTTCAACACCTGCAAATGAAGTGTGTCTACGACTCTGGCTATCAAAAGGTGAAATACGAACTAGACGATGCGTGCCTTGCTCAACTGAAAGTGTTCCATAAGCATAAGGAGCGCTCACGCGGAAGGTTGTTGATTTAATTCCTGCTTCCTCAGCGTACGAAGTTTCAAGCACATCCACCTTATATATATGTCTTTCGCAATAGCGCAAATACATGCGCATTAGCATCTCAGCCCAATCAGCTGCCTCAACTCCCCCTGCTTCAGAGCGAATTGTCACAAGCGCGTCTCGCTCATCGTATTCACCACTGAGCAATGTCTGAACTTCTAAATCCCTAATTGCTTTTGTTACATCATCGAGTTCACTACCAGCATCAGTAATTGCTTTGGAGTCTTTTTCATTGAGAGCAAGCTCAAGGAGTATGGGAATATCTTCAAGTCGACGTCGAATTGTCGTTACTCTATTTAGTGTTGATTGAACTCGGGAGAGCTTGCTTGTTACTACTTGAGCCTTTTCGGGGTCATCCCAAAGATTGGGAGCGCTAGCCTCTGCCTCTAGAGACACTGCATCAGCACGCAATTTAGGAAGATCTAAGACCTTTTCAATGCTAACAAGGGTCGAGTCAAGAACCTTCACTTCTTGTAAATACTCGCGCGCTGCCATGAGAGAAGCCTAACGGCTAGCATGCGCTCTCTTAAACATTAAAGCAAGACACTAGTATTTGAGTATGAAGAAGCTTTGGGTAATTCGACCACTCATAGCATCTTTGCTCACGATCATGCTCACTTCTTGTGGTGCACCATCTGGGGACGCGAGACCGAGTGATTCCAGTTTAGTCACCGGTGTCAATTTGCTTCTTAACACTTTCGCAAAAAATCATCCAAAGCTTGTCAATTGGAATACGGAAGTAGTCAAAACTCAAATTAAGGCAAGACTTCCAGTAGGAGTGAGTACGGATGCCGGGTGGTTTTTAAAATGGAGTGAGGTGCCTCAAGGTGGTTTAAGTCAGGTATATGTTCCATGGACATTGCTCGGTCAGTACCCCAATAACCCACAGCCGGCTGGCTATCGGTATCCCGGCGGTAATTTGGTCCCACAAACAACTATTAGTGATTTAACAACCGTAGTAAGAAATACTGAAATGCAAGGAGATGAATTCTTCGCCGCAGTAGTAGGCGTCCGTAGCTCTCAAAACAATCCAAAATGGTTGATTTTTACCACACAGCCGTATTTGCCAATTACTGATCCTGCCTATGGCTTTGCTACGGTAGATAATAATCACTGGAAAGTTGTTGATTTCGGAACCGCAAACGTTGGATGTAAACAAATACCACTTACGGTTGAAAATGAATTCGGATTTAATTGCCCTTAACCTAGTTAAATACCCCAAGTCTCTAACAATTTATTTATGAATTTACGTGATGGGTCGTATCTATCTCTGTAGGCCAGAAATTCATTAAATTTTGGGTAAAGCGATGAAAAATCAAAAGCGGTATTTGTGAAAACTTTACCCCAATGCGGCCTTG
>JBAWYW010000016.1:0-10480 GCA_037143395.1 Actinomycetes bacterium
GGAGGTATCTTTACTTGGATGAGGGCTTGAGGCAAGGCTGAATAGGCCAAAAAAGACCAAAATCGGAAATTGTTATCTAGGTGTTATAAAAGAGGTATCAGCCTGAGCGCAAAATCACGCTGCTGTAGGGGACGGCGTCCCCCGTGTGGATAATGCCTAGGGCCTGGCCGGCCTTGGCCTTAAATTCACTGTGAGGGATCAACGTGGTCGGCAGCCCCTGGTGGTGCTTGGTGTATTCGGCGACGGTTTTCGCATCTACCTTCTCTGCGAATTCATTGGCTAGGTAAATCCCCGTGATGTCCAATAAAGGAAGTATCTGATCCAGGATTTGCGGGATAGTGGGAAAACCTGGAGTAACTGCGAGGTCAACTAATTCAACGCCTGGATAACTTGGAAATGGGCCATCAACTATTGCGATTGTATTTACATGGCGAAACTTGGCGAGAAGTGATGCAAGATCACTATTGATGACTCCAACTTTTAACATCCGCCTAGCGTAACTTTTGGCACCACAAAATGCTAGTGAAATCCAAAACTTATTGATAGTAGAAGGTCTAGAAACTATAGTTTAGGCATACTTAATTCCTAGAGATGAGGCTCCATTGACTATCGGCCGTGAACTGCGGATTGCGAAATTGTTTTCAAATCCTTCTGGCAATCTCTTCGGGGTAGCAATCGATCACTTTGTCTCCTACGGAAATGCCATGACCGGAGGGCTAGCAAATCTGCCCAGAGCGCTTGAATTAACCCTTGAGGGGCATCCCGATACCGTGACGATGACGGCTGGTGTTGCGAAAAACCTTTGGCTCAAACATGCAAACAAGGCTGCGCTAATCATCCAAGCCGCGAGCTTTACGCCAGATGATCGAGTCAGTGAACTTTTATCTCGTCCGATTGACGCTGTAAGAATGGGCGCTGATGCTCTCGCTGTTGCTATTCCAGTGAGAGGTCCATCTGAAGGAAAATATCTCAAGTGGCTTTCTGACTCTGTGCGTGAGTCTCACGAATATGAAATGCCGATCGTTGCTCATATCTATCCTCGCGATTACACCGAAGGTGTAAAGATTGTCTTTACTCCAGAAGAAATTGCTTGGGCTGTTCGTTGTGGAATTGAAACTGGTGTTGATGTAATCAAAGTTGGTTATCCGGGAGATGCCGCAGCATTTAAACAAATTGTTGATAGCTGTCCTGCGCCGATTGTCATTGCCGGTGGACCAAAGGAACCAACATTTAGAGATGCACTTGTAAATACTCAAAGTGCTATTAAATCTGGTGCACGTGGCGCTGTAGTTGGCCGAAATGTTTGGGGTTCAGAAAACCCAAAGAGCGCGTCAGCTGCCTACCATGCTGTAATTCATGAAGGCTTATCCCCAGATGAAGCTCTTAAAAAAGCAAAACTTTAATCCTCAATGATCACTGGCATTGGGTGCATGGCCTATGACCGTGTTCTCTATACAAATTCCTTGTGGGAAGATGGCAAGGGGAAAATAACAAAAGAAGAGTTTCGATTTGGTGGAAACGTCAGAAATGCTTTAGCAACGGTCGCAGCGCTTCAAGTTCCTGCCACCTATCTAACGACAATGAGCGATAAGCCAGAATGGGCAATCGCCCTTGAAGATTTACAGAAGTCGGGTATTTCAACTGAGTTTGTTGATTTCAAAGAAAATTCCTACCCTGCAATTGCGACCGTCTTCATTTTAAATAACGGTGAGCGCTTTATTGCCTATGATGACTTTTCTCTCAAACACTTGGATTTGCCTTCCCAGAAGAAGGTTGAAGATGCGCTATCAAAGACAAAACTTCTTCTCATAGATTCATACACCGCACCTCAGGGAACTCTTGAAGTACTCAAGAGAGCTATTTCCATGGGAATACCTGCCATCGTTGATGCAGAGCGTGAAGGTATTAATGTGGACCAATACATGGAAATGATTGATATTGCTCCAGAACTCGTCATTCCTTTGCATTATGGAGCATTTCTTGCAGACCAAAGCAATGTAGAGCTCATCATGAAAGACCTTTGGAATCAGCATAGAAGCGCAGTTGTACTTACCGATGGGGCGAATGGGTCATATTTTGTGACAGATAAGAATTGCGTTGTGCAGCACCAGCCCGCTTTTAAAGTACCTACTATTGATACAAACGGTACAGGTGATGTCTTTCATGGTGCATATGCAGTTGCGAGATATCACGGCAAATCAATTTCAGAATCAATTAAATATGCAACGGCGGCCGCTGCAGTTGTCGTTCAACTCCCACACGGGGAACCCAGAATTCCTTCTGAAGATAAAATCCAAGATTTACTTATTTAATAGCTGAGCCACTTCATTTAATCTTGGAATGGAAGGCACCGCTCCTGCTCTTGTCGTACTCAATCCAGCAGCTGCCGTTGCATACCGTATCGCCTCTTTCATATTCATACCTTCTGAAAGTTTGGCAATAAGTCCACCACAAAAAGTATCCCCTGCCCCAGTTGTATCAACGACGGTGACAGTAAATGCAGGTTGATGGAAGTTCTCTTCACGAGAAACAAACATTGCTCCATCTTCACCCAAAGTTACGATCACTTGCTTTACGCCTTGGGCGAGAAGTGCCTGCCCCGCTTTAATAGCTGACTGATGATCTGTCACTTTTATTCCAGTGAGCAATTCAGCTTCAAATTGATTCGGAGTTAACAGATCTACATGTGAAAGTAACTCGGGAGAAAGTTTTTGAGCAGGTGCTGGGTTAAGTGCTGTTGTGAAACCTACTTCTTTTGCTCTTTTAAAGGCATCAGTGACTGTCGTGATTGGTGTTTCTAATTGAGCAATTAAATATTTTGCGCTGATATCTTTGAATACTTCTTCTGGAATATCTGCTGGGGTCAATTGTCCATTTGCGCCTGGGATAACAACAATCCGGTTTTGGCCAGTTGCATCAGTTTCGATTACTGCGACACCACTCGCGCCATCCTTATGTGAAATATATTTATCTGAAATGCCATCTGCGGCCAGCGCATCTATGAGTTCTTTTCCATATCCATCATCGCCAACTGCGCCAAGCATTATTACCTTCGCACCTGCGCGGGAACACCCAACTGCCTGATTAAGGCCTTTGCCGCCAATATAAGTTTTAAATGATGTTCCGCTTACAGTTTCACCAGGATTTGGCATTCGTGCAACGGTGGAGACCAGATCAATATTCAGACTTCCAAGCACGTAAACAGTCATGGTGAATTAACTGAGAACCGCTTCACTGTGAGAAGCATGGGACTGCATTGCGGCAGCAAAAACCTTATGTGACATCAGTACTTCATCAACTGTGGCGCAACCAAATTTGTCTCCAAGTTTGCCCGCACGTTCAGCGAAGTAGGCAGCCCACATTTGTAATAAGGAATCGGGAAAACCAAATTCAAATATTCCCCCCGTGATAACTGGCCAATTTGTCTTATGTCCTGGCTGTAGTTCACTCCATATTTGCTCACCGTTTGAATAAGAAAAACGGTTATAGGTAGCTGGGGTGCGGGTTGAAAAATGAACTCCGCCTTTCATACCCATTGCACTAAAAAACCATGTATTGCTCTCACCTGGTGCGATTCGCTTCATCTCCCAAATCATTGGAAACTCACGAGCATCCGTACTTGTTGCTCCCTTAATTGCAAGAACCGCATTATCAAATGTGTCACAAGGAATTTCATTTCCTTTGTTGTCTTTACGCGTTTTAACAATGTCATCAAGAAGTGAGTACACCTTCTTAGGATTAAGACCCAGACGCAAAGGAACATGTGCTACATGCATTCCAAGATCACCCATGACTCCAATTTCACCGCAGAACTTCACCTGACGCTTCCAATTTGTTGGTTTGCTTGTATCCAAATCAGATGAGTGCAGGAAACCTGATCTAATTTCAACAATCTCACCCAACGCTCCGGATTTCACAAAGTTAATCGCAGCTTGAGCACCTGGATAAAAAGGCATTTCACTTGATACGCGGACAAAACTCTTGCTTGCTTTTACCGCTGTAACAATTCTTTCAGATGCACCCAGGTCAATTCCAAAAGGCTTCTCCCCTAAGAAATCCTTGCCAGCTCCAATCGCTGCTAGATAAATCTCTTCATGAAGATTATGGGGAACGGCAATATAAACAACATCAATCTCAGGGTTAGCCAGAAGTTCCTTATAGTCACTGTAGATATGTGGGATATTGGCGTTTTTAAACCAGCTTTGGACATCAAGTGATGGGTCAGCAACTGCAATTACATCTGGACGTACAGGGTGGTCAACGAGTGCATCCCAGCGCCTAGTTGCAGCAACAAGCTCTTTGCCCATAAGACCGCCACCGATGATGCCTACTTTGACGCTCACTTGATTACTCATAGTTACTACTACTTCAAAATGGCGAGCGCAGCGTCGACAGATGCACCCTCATGAAGCATCGCCATCAGTGCGCGAGTCATCTTCGCAGGGGTTGCATGCTGAATGATGTTGCGGCCATAAACAATTCCGGCGGCGCCCATCTGTAACACTTCAAAAGTTCTCTCCAATAGTTCTTTATCGGCAACGCGGCCACCACCGCGGACTAGAACTGGAATCTTTCCCGCTGTCTTAATCACGTGAACATAATCTTTAGGGTCATCTGTTGGATCGGCTTTAATGACATCGGCTCCTAGTTCAACCGCTTGGCGAACCAGCGGCACAACTTTCTCTAGGTTTCCATCAGATGTGTACCCACCGCCGTTCACTTCTTTCATAACAAGTGGCTCCACCATAAGCGGCATCCCATAGTGATCACACTGGGCTCGTAGGGCAACAATGTTTCGGATACATGCTTCACGCATCTCTGGCCGTGATGGAAGATCCAGAAGATTCACAACAACAATCGCCGCATCTAGACGGACTGCAGTGAGCACTGGATCATTGATTGAAATGCTAAACATGTGGTCTGGTAGTTGTTTTCCATAAACGTTGGCGACATCTGTGCGCAGAACAAGACTTGGGCGATCCTTTTGATCGATTCCCTGCAAGAGCCTTGCTTGGCCAATTGTGAGCTGAATAGCATCAGGAGCGGCGGTGACCAAAGTGTTCACGGCGGCCTGCATATCCTCGATACCCGCAAGAAATGAACCTTCACCAAAAAAGCCGTGGTCAACTGCGATATCTAGGCATCGACCTTTGTTAAATAAACGTGAGAGTCGAATCGAGGCATCTGACATAAGGCTTCTCTTTCTCTATTTGAGTTATCGGTGAAGTCTATTCCAATTCTGGCAGGCAACGTATAGTTGCCTCATGCCCGCATACAAACTTCCTTCCAACCAATTCGATCATTTCTACAAAGGCGGTAACCGAATCGGTGCCCTGCGTCATGGACCTGGTGGGCCAATGCGACCAGAAGAGTGGATCGGTTCTATGACAACCAGATTTGGTGAGCCTCGGATAGGCCTCTCAACTCTTCCAACAGGTGAGTTGCTGATCGATGCACTGAAAGCTAATCCTGAACAGTGGCTAGGAAGTGAACATCTTGCAACTTATGGCGTGAGCACAGAACTTTTGGTCAAGCTCTTAGATCCAGACCAACGCCTTCCTGTTCATTATCATCCAAATCGTAAATTTGCTAAGGAACATCTCTCACTTAAGCACGGTAAAACTGAAGCGTGGATTATTTTAGAAGCACCATCAGATGCTTACGTTGGTTTAGGTTTTAGTGAAGAGAAAACTAAAAAAGAAGTTGCGGCGATGGTTGACGCTAGGGATTCAGATGGACTTCTTGCCTCACTTCAAAAGTTCCCTGCAAAACCAGGAGATGCAATCTTGGTACCAGCTGGTGTTCCTCACGCCATCGGCGCTGGAATATTTGTTTTAGAGTTGCAAGAGCCAACTGATATGTCAGCGCTTCTTGAATGGAACGACTTTGCCGTTGATGGCGTAAAAGATGGGCACCTTGGTTTAGGTTTTGACACAGTTCTCGATGCGCTCCGCTACACACCAATTGAAAAAGATGAAGCACAAAAACTCGTCACACCACAACGTCTATTTGGACAATCCGATGCAGCTGTTTTCACACAAGCTGCTAATCCATATTTCCGTGCAGATTACCTAACCGGTAAAGCAAGCAAAATTGAGGCCGGTTTTGGAATTCTTCTTGTCTTAGATGGCTCAGGCACACTCACATTTGATGGCGCTGAAAAAATGGACGTGACTAAGGGTGATGCAATCGTAATTCCACATGCGAACGGTAACTGGACCTTAAATGGCGCCAGTGGAATCGTATGTAGGCCTCCTGATGCGCAATTTGCAAGCCTGGCCATATAAAGGGGATTAAAACTTGCTTGATGTACTTGTTGGAATTGATGTAGGAACAACACGTATTAAAGCTGTTGTTACCGACCTTAAACTCAATTTACTTGCAGAAGCTGCAATCCCAACTCCGTGGGTTCATGACAATAATCTTTCAGATATCGATATGGACTTACTTGCTCAGACGACAATAAAGATCGCATCAGATGCTGTGAGCAAAGCAAATGGTCAAGCTCTAGCAATAGGTATTACAGGCATTGCAGAATGTGGGGCTCTTCTAGATGCTGACCGCAAGCCGCTTGTCCATGGCTTTGCTTGGCATGATCCCCGTGGAGATTTAGAAACGATAGAGCGGGTTATTGGTAAAGAAAACTTTGAAAGCACTGTCGCTGCGCAAATAACCTCAGTTGTCAGTGTTGCAAAAGTTTTATGGCAGCAACAGAACTATCCTCAAGCAAAGAAGGCAAAATATTTTGTTGGCGCACCCGAATACATCATGTTTACTCTTGGCGCCGATCTCACGAACGAACTATCAATAGTCAGCCGAACTGGATTTTTAGATATTGCAGCGAAGGCTCCTTGGAAAGAGTCTGTTGATTTAGTGGGTGGTGGACCTGACTTCTTGGCCCGCTTAGTTGGTGCTGGTGAAGTTATTGGTAGAGCAAATGATTCAGCGCCTGCGAACTTGCGCGGTGCAGTTCTGACAATTGCGGGACATGATCATCAGACGGCTGCTTATTATTTGGGCGCAATTGAAGATGGTGCGTTATTTGATTCGATGGGAACTGCAGAAGCAATTGTGCGCACATATAAAGGAGTTGTTTCTAAAGAATCGATGTCACGTTTAGCAAAACATGGTGTCAATGTTGGCTGGACCGTCATCCCTGATCACCAGATGATTCTTGCCGGGCTTCCAACAGGAATTTCACTTGAGCGCATGAGCACGATGCTTGGTGCAACAACGCTAGAGGCAAGAAGCGCTCTTGGCACAGCTGCAACACAAGTGGATCGCAGTCGCCATGAAGTTAAAGTTGACGGCTCATATCCCCGTCTCAACATCACGGGTGTAACTGATGGCTTGACTCCAGCACATCTCTGGCGCGCAGCTGTTGAAGACCTTACTGAACTTTATGACAACACATTAAATGCAATTTCTAAAGAAGTTGGTAAATATCATCAAGTAGTTATTGGTGGTGGATGGATTCATAATCCAATGGTGAGAGCTGCTAAAGAAAAAGAATATGGAACTTTTAGGGTTGCAGATAAAGCGGAGCCAGGGGCTATGGGCGCTGCTGAATTTGCAGGTGTGGCTCTAGAGGTAATAAACCCCCGCTGGAAGTAGCTAATAAGAGGGAAATTTTCTCTTTCTCTTAATGAGCCGTAGATTTAGCACATGGAGAACATGACCCTTTGCATTGATTGCGGAGGCCTTGGCATTAAAGCTTCAGTCCTAGATGATCAAGGAACGATGCACGCACAACCAATAGTCGTGCCAACTCCCTATCCACTTTCACCGCAGCGCCTTCTTGAGGTCTTTGAAGAGATTGCTGAAAGACTTCCAAAGAGCAATCGAATTACTATTGGTATTCCAGGAATGATCCGACATGGTGTTGTAGTCGCAACCCCTCACTACATCAATATCAAAGGCCCCCGTACAAAACCAGATCCAGAGTTAAAGGCAGCTTGGCAAGGTTTTGATATGAAGACTGCTGTTGAAAAGAAATTCAATCAACCAGCATTAGTTCTCAATGACTCAGAAGTTCATGGCGCCGGCGTTGTATCTGGCTCTGGATATGAAGTTGTCTTCACACTTGGCACTGGGCTTGGTAGTTCGATTTTTGATGGTGGAAAGCTTGCTTCTCATATTGAATTTTCACATTCGATTGTCCGTCGCTCTACAACGTATGACATGTGGATAGGTGAGCATGAGCGTCGCCGTCTAGGAAATACATTCTGGTCCCGCCGTATTCGCACAATGATTGAAGAATTCAGACCTGTATTCCTATGGGACCGCGTTTATATTGGTGGCGGAAATTCTCGCTGCATTAAACCTATTGATATTGAACGCATGGGAGATGACGTTGTTATCGTTCCTAACTCTGCTGGTATTACTGGCGGCGTTCGTGCATGGCAACTTGGTACCGAATAATAAGTAATGTCATCTAGCGCTTACGACCTAATCGCGATTGGGCGAACCAGTGTTGATATATACCCTCTGCAATATGGGGTCGGACTTGAAGATGTTCAAACATTCCAAAAATTTCTTGGTGGAAGCGCCACAAATGTTTCCATTGCTGCCGCAAGGCATGGTCTTAAATCAGCCCTTATCACAAGAACTGGTAACGACCCTTTTGGAAAATATATTCACAAGGAACTCAAACGCCTTGGTGTGGACGACCGTTATGTCTCATCAGTTCCTGAGCTTCTTACTCCTGTAGTTTTTTGTGAGATCTTTCCCCCAGATAATTTCCCGCTTTATTTTTACCGCAAACCAAAGGCTCCTGATCTTGTGATCAATGTTGACGAATTAGATCTTGCAGCAATTACTGATGCAAAGATTTACTGGTCGACTGTTACTGGTTTATCTGAAGAGCCAAGTCGAAGTGCTCACTTTGCTGCTTGGAAAGCGCGAGGCAAGAAAAGCCACACAGTTTTAGATTTGGATTACCGACCAATGTTTTGGCAAAGCCCAGCAGAAGCTACTGAGCAGATTGCTCAAGCTCTGCAATATGTCACTGTTGCAGTTGGTAATAAAGAAGAGTGTGAAGTTGCTGTTGGAGAAAGCGTTCCAGAACGCGCAGCAGATGCTCTCCTTGAACGTGGCGTTGAATTAGCGATCGTTAAACAAGGTCCAAAAGGTGTGATGGCAAAAACTCGTGACGAAATGGTTGAAGTTGCCCCCCACCAAGTTGAGGTACTCAATGGCCTCGGTGCTGGTGATGGATTTGGCGGAGCGCTTTGCTATGGGCTTCTCAACGGGCTGAGTTTGGAAGAGATGTTGCGGTTTGCAAATATCGCAGGTGCAATCGTTGCTACCCGGTTGGAATGCTCGACAGCAATGCCAACGACCGCAGAGGTAAACGCTATTCTCAAAGAAAAATATGGTAGAAAGTAATGGCAAAAGTGTTTTCTTCGGCATTTGTAGACCCAAACGGCGCCGTTGACACTGCTGATAAGTTAGCGCACGAGAAGAGGGAGCATTATGTCTAGTTTGCCAATTGTTCAACACTGGATCGATGGTGCTGAATACCCTAGTAAATCAGGCCGCACATCTCCCGTTTATGACCCAGCTCTTGGTGTGCAAACAAAAGAAGTTGCATTAGCAAACTCCGCTGAAATTCAAGCAGCGATATCATCAGCAAAGAAAGCGTTTCCTGCATGGCGTGATCTATCTATCGCTGGCAGGCAGGCAATTCTTTTTAACTTCCGTGAACTACTAAATGCACGTAAGCCTGAGCTTGCAGAGATCATTACAAGTGAACACGGAAAAGTATTATCTGATGCAATGGGTGAAATTTCTCGCGGGCAAGAAGTTGTTGAATTTGCTTGTGGTATCCCCCACCTATTAAAAGGTTTTTATTCAGAGAACGCATCAACTAATGTCGATGTCTATTCAACAAGGCAAGCACTCGGTGTCGTGGGCGTCATCAGCCCATTTAACTTTCCCGCTATGGTGCCAATGTGGTTCTATCCAATTGCTCTGGCAGCTGGTAACTGCGTAATCCTTAAACCGTCAGAGAAGGATCCGACAGCGGCGATATGGATGGCAAAACTACTTAAGGAAGCAGGTCTTCCAGATGGTGTCTTCACTGTACTTAACGGTGATAAAGAAGCCGTTGATGGTTTACTCACTAGCCCTGATGTAGCTGCCATTTCTTTTGTCGGCTCAACTCCGATTGCAAAATACATTTATGAAACTGGCGCTAAGCATGGCAAGCGAGTCCAAGCTCTCGGTGGAGCAAAGAATCACATGTTGGTGTTACCGGATGCTGATCTGGATCTAGTTGCAGACTCAGCGATCAACGCTGGATTCGGTAGTGCTGGTGAGCGCTGTATGGCGATTTCTGTCGTTGTTGCGGTTGAACCTGTTGCAGATGCACTCATCGAAAAAGTAATTTCTAGGATGAAGACGCTGAAAATTGGTGACGCCCGACGCAAGTGCGATATGGGCCCTCTAGTTACTAAAGAACACCGCGACAAGGTTGCTG